>JAFAZL010000284.1 GCA_019239815.1 Acidobacteriota bacterium | reverse complement strand
ATCGCCGTCGCAAAATACGACGCCGCTCCCCAACTCATGCTCGACTTCACCACCGACAAACCCGCCGCCTTCGCCGCTCTCGCCAACGTCCGCTACTACGTCGGCTTCGGCAGCCTCAATCTTTCCAAATCCCTGACCACAGTCCTCGACTGGCTAGCAAAAACCCAAGGCAAAAAAACAATCGTCCTCCTCTCCACCGGTTTCGACACCTCCACCCCCGCCGAAATCGACGCCGCCCTCAATCGCCTGAAAATCAGCGACGTCCGCCTCTTGGCAATCTCTCTGAGCAACGCGATGCGAGCCCCGCAGCAACCAGCAAGAGAAAAAAAGAAAAAGAAAGAAAAACCCACAGAAGAAGAAAAAGAAGAAGCCCAAAAACTCGCCGCCAAATCCGCCTTCACCCAACAAGGCTTCGAAGAAGCCGATCGCCTCCTCCGCGCCCTAACCGACTCCACCGCCGGCCAAGTCTACTTCCCCACCAATCCGCAGGATTACGCCGCAATCTACGCCCAAATCGCCCAACTAATCCGCCACGAATACAGCCTAGCCTTCACCCCACCCACCAACGACGGCAAAGTCCATAACATCGAAGTCCGCGTCACCCCGCCAAACGCAACGTCGCAAGCCGACCAATCGTCCTCAAACACCGTCAGCACATCCGCGCTGAACTACAAAATCTCCGCCCGCCGTGCCTACGTCGCCCCACCTCAGTAACGTCCATCATTTGAGTTAACACCCGGCTGAAAGAAGAACGACAGGCTTTGGGGTGCCGCACCCTTTCGCTTTTTGAAAGGGTGCGGGTTTAGATTCAACATCATCGAGGTCGCACGCTTGTTTCACCGGCCGAGCTTGGCGCTCTCATACTTTTTTCTCCATCCGCCCCAAACGGCCTCATCCCGTCCGGACACTGTCCTCTCCACGTATTCGAAGCCGAATACGTTCTCGAATGCCCGTAATCGCACAATCCATCCGCCCGTCGTGTGGTCCACTCCGCCACGCGCCCATCACTGGGACATCGATCGGGTCCATTGCGCCCGCGCCACCTCTCCGAACTAGCAAAGTAAATGATCAGTCCAATTAAAATGAGAAGGATACAGCCTGTGAGATAGCGACCCGCGTCGCTATTCAAAAATCCTGGTTTTCGCTCGATTTTCTTCTTATGTCGCCGGCCAGACAAATCAGCGCCTACTCAAATTCCTTCATCACCCGCGCCATCTTACCCAACCTCTCATCCACTTTCGCAAACACCGTCCCGCCCGCAAACGCCCCATCGCCATTCCGCGAGCCCGCGCTCATCCCGGTCAAAATCTCAATCCCCTCTTCAATCTTCCCCACCGGCCAAATATGAAACTTCCCCGCCGTCACCGCGTCCAGCACATCTTCCCGCAACATCAAATCTTCCACATTCGACGCCGGCATCAACACGCCCTGCGACCCCGTCAATCCCTCAATCTTGCACACATCAAAAAACCCCTCGATCTTCTCGTTGATCCCGCCGATCGCCTGCACATCTCCCTGCTGATTCATCGATCCCGTCACCGCTATATCCTGCCGCAGCGGCAACTCCGCCAGCGCCGACACTAACGCATACACTTCCGTCGAGCTTGCGCTGTCCCCATCGACTCCCGAATATGACTGCTCGAAACAAATGCTCGCCGCCAGCGAAAGGGGTTTGTCCTGTGCAAACCGGCTCCGCAAAAATCCCGAAATAATGTGCACGCCCTTGTCGTGAAACCGCCCGCTCAAATTCGACTCGCGCTCAATATTGATGAGGCCCGTTTTCCCCAACGCCGCCGTCGCCGTAATCCTCACCGGCTTCCCAAACGAATATCCGCCAATCTCCAGCACACTCAGCCCATTCACTTGCCCGACGCGCGTCCCCGCCAAATCCACGAGCAGCGTACCCTCTTCTATCATTTCCCGAATGCGCGTTTCAATTAAATTGTGCCGCTCCATTTTCGCAGACAGCGCCGTTCGAACGTGCGCCGCGCGCACCACCGTCTCATTCGCATTCGCCGCAACGTAAGCCGCCTCG
>JAFAZL010000247.1 GCA_019239815.1 Acidobacteriota bacterium | reverse complement strand
GACGCCGATTTCGTAGCCGCCGGGGGCGCGCTGCTCAGCGCGAATTTTTCCGTTGACGATGACGCTGGATTCCTGCGTGAGGCCTTTCAGTGCGGCGAAGGCGTCGGGACTTTCTTTGAGCGCGACGACGCCTTGGATGATGCCGGTGCCGTCGCGAAAAATCGGAAAGAGCAGCTTGCCGGATTCGCGGAGATTGTAGAGCCAGCCCTGGATCGTGACTTCCTGTCCGTCGTGTTTGCCGGCGTCTTCGATATTGATCGTCGTCATGGAGCGATTTTGTGGAACGTACCTTTCGCGTCGTGGCGTGTGATGCGACTCAATAGAATATCGCGCTTTGCGCGTGGCTGGAAATTGCGACGCCGAGACAAACGTAGAACAAACTCCGTGTACAATCGCGGGCCGCGAAACACGGGAGGGGAAATGGGGAAGTCGCGCAGAGAATTTTTGGGTACGGCGTCGGCGGGCTTGATTGCGGCGTTGGCTGGACCGGATGCGTTGCCAGGGGCGTCGGCGGACGCCGCTGCACTTGGGACAATACAGCAGCCGACGGAAGGTCCGGCTGGTGCGCCACCGGCGTTTGGCGTGGGGCCTGCGGTGGGGCCGGAGGTTTCGACGACGACGTTTACCGAAGCGGAGAAGCTCGTTCAGATTTCGCTGAATTCGGAAGAGCGAACGGAGGCGGCCGAGAGTTGGCGCGTGACGATGGCCGCGCTGTATGAGCGGCGGGTTGGCCCACGAAAGCTTGCGATTGAGGAATCGGTGGCGCCGTATTCGCAGTGGAATCCGGTGTTGCCTGGGCAAAAGAATGGTCCTGAGCGCGATGCGTTTGTGCGGAGCAAAAACGACGCGGGCGCGCTGCCGTCGAGCGACGAGGCGATTGCGTATGCGCCGGTTTCGAAATTGTCGCGTTGGATCGAGCAGCGAAAGCTGACGTCAGAGCGGCTGACGAATATTTATTTGGAGCGGATCCAGAAGTTCGATCCGAAATTGCGATGCGTGATCACCGTGCCGCGCGAACACGCGTTGGCGCGCGCGAAACAGGCTGACGCGGAAATTGCAGCGGGGAAATATCGCGGGCCGCTGCACGGGATTCCGTATGGCGTGAAGGACTTGCTCGATACTGCGGGGATTCGAACGACGTGGGGCGCGGAGTTTTATCGCGATCGCGTGCCGTCGGCGGATTCAGCGGTCGTGCGGCGCTTGAATGATGCGGGGGCGGTGTTGATCGCGAAATTGAGCTTGGGCGCGCTGGCTCTGAACGATATCTGGTTCGGCGGGCAGACGATGAATCCGTGGCTGCTCGAGGAAGGCGCGTCGGGATCGAGCGCGGGGCCAGGCGCGGCGACCGCGGCGGCGCTGGTGGCGTTCAGCATCGGCAGCGAAACCGGCGGGAGCATCGTGGCGCCGTCGATGCGGTGCGGAGTAACGGGACTGCGGCCGACGTTTGGTCGCGTGCCGCGCACCGGCGCGATGACGCTGTGCTGGTCGCTCGACAAGCTTGGGCCGATGACGCGCTATATCGAAGATGCGGCGCTCGTGTTGCGCGCGATTTCGGGGCCAGATCCGGGGGATATTTCGAGCGTGCCGTGCAAATTGGATTTCGACGCCGGAAGGTCGGTGGCGGGCTTGCGCGTCGGATATTTTCCGAAGTGGATGAAAGAAAAACCCGCGACGGATGTCGATCGCGCGGCACTCGAAACCGTTCGTAAACTGGGAATGAAACCTGTCGAAGTCAGCCTTCCCAATTGGCCCTATGATTCGATGCAGCTCATTTTATTTGCGGAAGGCGCGGCGGCGTTTGAGGAGTACACGCTCGATCGGCGGATGAACGAACTCAAGGCGCAAGTGCCCGACGCGTGGCCCAATTTATTTCGGCAGGCGCGATTTCTGTCCGCGGTGGATTTTGTGCAGGCGGATCGGATGCGGCGCAAAGTGGCGGTTGAGATGGCGCGCATCTTCAACGAAGTCGATCTGCTGCTGGTGCCTTCGCTGCGAGATGAGATTCTGACGATCACGAACTTCACGGGGCAGCCGTCGCTAACGTTTCGGGCGGGATTCGTCGAGGTGAGCGAGGCGCGGAGCGACTGGGCGCCCGATCCGAAGAATCCTTTACCAAAATTCAATCCGCCCCGCCGCGTTCCGCACGGGGTGACGCTGCTCGCGTCGCTCTTCGAAGAAGGCACGATGTGTTCGGCGGGCATCGCGATGGAGCGAGCGTTTAACGTAATGGGCGAGCATCCGCCGGGGTTTTAGTGTTCAACGCGAGCGCACTAAACGTGCGGAGCGAAGCGTCCGATTTATCCGACACTTCGGCACCCTGGTTGTCGGCCATTCCTGCCAGTGTCGCCGGATTCTGCTACAGGAAAACTACGTCGGTGAAAAATAATCGCTGCCAGTTCAACGAGTTCGCAGAAACGTCGTCGAAGCGTTTTTAGGCTGGTAAGATGCACGCCAATCCCCGTCCCTGACCGCCCTCACTTGCGTCGTTCGCGCCCGGAGGAAACATGCCGAGAACTATCGCGCTGAAAACAATGTTGCTGGTCGGACTCTGCGCGTTTGCTTGTTCCGGCGTGTTCGGCGCCGGCAAGTCGCATGGTGGCGGATCCCATGGCGGAGGCTCGCACGGAGGCGGGTCTCATGGGGGCGGTGGGGGACATTCGCACGGCGGCAGCTTTCACGGAGGCGGAGGCGGATCACGCCACTTTAGCGGCGGTGGCGGGCACTTTAGCGCGGGGCGCTCGAGCGGAGGAGGAGGTCACTTCTTCGGTGGCGGCCGAAGTGGCGGTGGATTCGGTGGCGGGCGCGCATTCGGCGGACCGTCGATGGCGCGGTCCGGAGGCAGGCAATCATTTGGAGGCGGGCTTTACGGTGGAGGTCCCTCGCGAACCTCGGGCGGGTATTCGTCCGGCGCGCATGGTGGAGGAAGCTACGGACGGTCGGGTAACGCATCCGGAGGTTACGGAGGCAACGCGCGTTCTGGTTACGGCAATGGTCGCTACGGCGGGGGTTACGCCGGAGGTTCCAGGTCCGCGTACGGCAATGGCGGATACAACGGAGCCTATGGCGGAAACTATCGCGCATCCCAACCGGGTGGGGCTTACGGCGGAGGAAACTTTACGTCGCGGCAAGGCGGCGGGTACGGAAGCTCGTACTTGAATCAGGGATACGGACGCAGCGGCTACGGAGCAGCCCCGAATCGCGGCAATTCTGGAATGACGGCACCACGCGGCCCGAGTGCAGGGAATTACGGTTCTGCGCGAACTTCGGGCGTCGGGCGCAACTCCCTTAGCGGAAGCTATGATTCGAACCGGCCGCCGAGCGCGCAGCGCGACAACGGCTTCGCCGGTCGCACCGCTTCAAACAACGCAAACTGGAATTCGAATCGACCGACTTCGCGCACTGGTTACAACTCCGTCGGCTCGCGGACTGGCTCAATCGATGTGAATCGCCCGGGAGGCCGCACGATGACGGCCAGCTACGCGCCGGAGATGCGCGGCGGTCCCTCGATCGGACGCGGAGTGCAGCGCGTCGGCTCCGAAGGCTTTCAATCATACCGTCCACCCAGCGCGCGAACCGCTGCGCCGGATCGCTCGCCAGCGGTTGGTGGCGTCGGGATTGGGAACCGAGGCGTGACGAACGTGGCGCTGGCCGGTGGAAATCGAGCGGGTATGGGCGCGGGTCCGTCCCGTTTTGGGAATCCGGGGCTATTTGCTCATACCAACGGCGGGGTTGGCGGTTTTGGCGGCGCAGGCTCCGGCGGATTCGGGCATGGCAATTCGTTCGGCAGCGGCGGGGGGTCGTTCAACGGTGGCGGATCACGTTTTGGCGGCGGAAACGGATTCAGCAACACCGGATTTGGTCACGGCTGGAACGGAGGCTC
>JAFAZL010000218.1 GCA_019239815.1 Acidobacteriota bacterium | reverse complement strand
TGAATCCGGCGCGGCGCAGCGGCAAGACGGAAAACAGCGCAACTGCGAAGAAACTCAAGGCCGCCGGAGTCGCAGTCACCGACAGCAATCCGGCGTTCGACGTGACGCACGAGAAATCGATGGTCGTCGATAACCGCGTGGCATTTGTCCAATCGCTGAATTGGGATGTGAAAAACCTTGAGGGGACCCGCGACTATGCGGTGGTGACCGACGACAAATTGGAGGTGGCAGAAGTCATCGAAGGTTTCGAGGCAGACTGGAAACGGCGCCCTTATAAAGTAGGAAATCAGAATCTGCTGATTTGGTGCAGCGGGAACGGCAGAGAGCGCATCGCGGAATTCATCGACAGCGCGAAGAAAACCTTGTTCGTACAAAACGAGCGCTATCAGGATCAAGTGATCATCGAACGTTTGGTGCGCGCGAAGACACGCGGCGTAAAAGTTCACGTGATGGCGCGGCCGCCGCACAAGCTTTCAAAGCAAAAACTGACCGAAGGCGTCGGCGGATTGCGAATCCTGAATGATGTCGGGATCAAGGTGCACAAGCTCAAGCACCTCAAGCTGCACGGGAAAATGCTGCTCGCCGACGGCGAGCGGGCGATCGTCGGCTCGATCAATCTTGCGCCGGGCAGCTTCGACAGCCGCAGAGAACTGGCGATTGAAGTGAAGGCGTCCGAAGTTGTGCGGGCGCTCAAGAAAGTGGCGCATCACGACTGGAAGCATTCGCACCCGCTCGACTTGACGGACGAAGGATTGCTGGAAGAGCTACAAAAACACAACATCGATGCCGCGGACGAACTCGCGCTGGAAGTTAATAACGGCAAACATCGCCACAAGAAGTGATCGCGAGGCGAAGCCACCGAAGTGTGATCCAGGCTACGCGCGGCGCCGTGGCGGAAAAATCGCCGCCGCAAATAATATGCTCATGATCGTCGTGATGCCACCGACCGTACGATCCCAAGTCCGCCCAAACACGACCGTAACCTCGGACGCTCCAGCCGGAAGCGCCACAACCATCTGCGCCGTATCGCCATTGTTCTCGGGCGTCACGCGCGCGCCATTCACCTCGACGCGCCAAGCCGGATAGTTCAGCACGCGCAACGCAACGCGCACCGGCGCCAGCGCAGTGACGTGCAATCGCTTCTCCGCCGCAGTCCATCGCTCAACCAAAATCGTCGTGCCCGCCGGGGTCGCAGCTCCCGCATCAGGATCGGCCGGTAACACTTGCGCCTGCGGCGCCTTCGCCGACAAATTGTAGTGATCGTCGCCCTTGGGGTCATACTCATCAACGCCGTCGAATCCGCTGCCCGCAACAAACCCCGCTTGCAGCGTTGTGATGTCGTCGGTGTCCCACCAGGTCGAATGCACAAAAAAAGTTGCGCCCCCGAAAAGAACCAAAGCGATGCCGGCGACCCAGAACCATCTGAATCGTGATCGTGCCGCTACTGCCGCAAGAAAAAAGGCAAACACAACGCTGATAATCGACATCCACCGCCAAGGAAACTGCACAAATTTCAGCTTTGGCAAGAAATTCCACAAAATCGCAGCCGGGTGCAGCATTAAAAAGGTAGCCGCCGCCACCAGCAACAACATGGATTGCCATACCTGATCCGTCAGCCCGCAGGGCACGAATCGCTTTCCATTTGCCGCAACGACATCGGGATCCTTTCGCGCCGCAAGCGCAGCAAATCCCGTGAGCACGATCAACACGAGCGCAGTCGTCGAGGCAATCCAATTGAAGAACGTATGCTCCGGATCGTTCGTTGCCATGTACAGGAAATTCTCCGCCGGCAGCAATCCCGTCGAAAGCGCCTGCGTGATGTTCACCCACTTCTGTTCATACGCCGCCGGCAACAAATAGAATGAGGTGATCGCAAATCCCAGTGCCATCCCCGCGAAGCCCCGCAGAAGAGGGGCCAACGCACGCGCTCGAAATGCAACCCAAGCAAAAAGCAGCGTTACGCTGTAAGTCGCAATCACGCCCGCTGGCGCATTCGACAGCCACACCGCGGCAAAGATCGCCGAGAAAAATACCAGCGCCGTCCGCATCGCCCGGTCGAACCCAAACGCAACGTCACCATCAGACTCTGAATGCCTATCAATTCGCGCCGCCACCACTCCACCCAACTGCAACGCCGCCAAAAACAACAGGGGATAGAAAGCCGACGCCAGCAACTCCGCATAGTCGCTGCGCATGTAAATAATCAGCAGCGCATTCGGATTCGCCACATAACAAACGGCTCCAAAAAGCGATGCGCGCTCCGGCACAAGGCGCCGCGCTAGCGCGAACAGCGACACCCCTGCAAACGTCTGCACGAAGACGATGAACGCCACGGGCACATACGTCCACGGAAAGAAAAAACTCAGCGCGCCGCCGAGCACCCACGAAAACGGTGGATAAAAAATAAATCGCGGCTCGCCGAACCCGTGATTCGCCCATTCGGTCCACCGAGGAAAAATCGCGCCTTCTTTCCACTGACCCGCAACGTCGAGCCACGACGCCGCATGAAACTCGAAATCGTGCCCCGACGCGCTGCCGTAAAAGAAAAATGGCATCACGATCAGCAGCGACACGACGCACGAAACCGCGGCGGCATACAGATAGCCGCGAGAAGGACCGCGGAATTTTCCGATGTTCGGCGTCGAAGAAGAGGCAGTCGGCTCGGCAGTCATGCGGCGTTCACGAAATTGTAACCGTCAACAAACATCGCAAGCGAGTCCGATCCGCGTAGGCACCGCGATGAAACCTGAGAGATAATACATTGCTCCCATGGCCAGTTCCGTCACAACCGAAGCGCCAATCATCGAGGCTCGCAAGCTCGAGAAATTTTACCCGCAGCCCGACGGCAGCCGCATCCAGGTGATCGCGCCCACCGATCTCGCCGTGTACCCCGGCCAGATCGTCGCGCTCCTCGGTCCTTCTGGCTGCGGCAAGTCTACCTTGCTTCGCATGCTCACCGGCCTCTCGCCGTCCTCCGCCGGTGGAGTTTTCTGGCACGGCCAGCCAGTGCGCAATGAATCGCCCAACGTGAGCATCGTTTTTCAGAGCTTTGCGCTCTTTCCCTGGCTCACCGTTCTCGAAAATGTCGAAG
>JAFAZL010000502.1 GCA_019239815.1 Acidobacteriota bacterium | reverse complement strand
CCACGACTGTGCCGGTGTCGACGAAAGTTGGGACGGGGGCGGCGAGGGCGGTGTGCCAATCCTTGAATTGGTGCACGGCGTTGTGATGCAAATCGTCCAGGAGCTTCAGGCCGTAGTAGCTCATCACGTAGGGCTTCTGCGTCACGGTGGCGGCGATCACGCCTTTGTCGATCCAGTCGAGCGTTGCCGGATCGTCGTCGAACGCGACGATCGGCAGCTTGCCGTCGAGGTTGAATCGATGAACGGCTTCGGCGGCGCCGGAGCCGCCGGATGCCTCGAGGCAAAGGATGCCGTCGATTTTTTCCTTTTTCTGGATCAAATCGGAAATCTGATCGGCGGCGCTGCGCGGGTCGCCTTTGTCATCGAGAATTTTCGTGATCTTCAGTGCGGGAAAATTCGCCAAGGCATCGGCTGCGCCCGCGACGCGTTGATCGACGTTGTTCTGTCCCTCGATGCTCACCACGACGATGTTGGATTTTCCCGAGACCAGCGTGGACATGCGCTTCATGCCTTCTTTGCCAGCCTTGAAATTGTCGGTGCCAACGTAGGCGATGCGTTTCGATTGTGGTACGTCGGAGTCCACGCAGATCACTGGAATGCCCTGGGCAATCGCGTTGTCGATGGCCGCTTGAAAAATCTCGGGACGCGCGGCGGAGATGCAAATCCCCGCGGGATGCTCGTCGATCACGCTCTTCAATACGCCGAGTTCGGCGTTCGGTTGGAAGCCTGTTGGCCCGACGAGTTCTCCTTTGACGCCGAGTGAGTTGGCGGCATCGAGAAATCCCGCTTCGGCCTCCTTCCAGTAGGGAAGACCGGTGTTCGTCGCGATGAAGACGTAACGTTCCCCCTGATCGTGCGCAGGCTTCGCGCAACCTATCATCCAAATCTCACCACACACCACCAAAACAGCCGCCAGCGTGTATCGATGTCCGCTCAATGGAGTGCTCCTCTCAGACGTAGACTGACGTTCGGGTGTTCGCCCACACGGTGGGAATCAGGCTGGGATGAATGCAGGTCGGACAGCAGAGATTCCGGGCCGCCACCTCCGTTTCGGCGCTCTCTGGGAAAGAGCGCAAACTTCCGTCGTGGAGATCCCGCGAGCGCGACTATACTCCCGGACCGCGAAGTTGACCAGATTCGGGAATCCTGTAGAGGCGCTGGGAACGGGGAACGATATCGGTGAGGGAGCTAAACGCGGAGCCAGCAGCGGAAGGCGCGGGCGGCGTAGTAGGACTCGGCGCCGTTGTGGTAGGTGAAGACGGTGTCGAAGCGGCGGTCGCAGAAGAGGGCGCCGCCGAGTGCGCGGACTTTCGGCGGAGTGAGAATCCAGCTGGAGGTTTTGGTGTCGAAGTCTTCGAGTTGCTGGAGGGCGCGATATTGGGCTTCGGTGAGGAGTTCGGCGCCCATGGCGGCGGCTGCGTCGAGCGCGTTGTTTTTGGGCTTGGCTTCCTTGCGCGATTGCCAGGCGGCGCGGTCGTAGCAGAAGCTGCGGCGGCCGGCGGGGCTTTGCGGCGAGCAGTCGATGAAGATGATTTCGCCGGCGGAGTTGGCGAGGGAGACGACGTCGGGTTCGCCGCCGGTGTTTTCCATTTCGCTGAGCGACCAGAGTTTGTCGGGAGTGGCTTCGAGCTTTTTTTCGATTGTGGGCCAGGTAAGTCCTTTGTGGCGGTGCATGTTTTTGTCGAAGCGGGATTTCAGTTTCGCGAGGACTGCGGCGGAATCTTTAGCCGAGAGGGATTTTTTCGGTGGCATTTTTGGTGGCCCCTTTGAGATGGGAATAGTAACGCGATCGGAGGGATTCGGAAGAGGTTGACAGTCGACAGTTGAAAGTCGAAGGGGAAGAGCCAGCTACGCAGCTTTCTTGAATTTGATCGTGGCTTTGTAGCCGAGCGAGTAGAGGACGCGGAGCATGAGGTCGGTGGAGATGTCGATGGTATTGCGATTCATGATGGCGGTGACGCGAGTGCGCGACGTACCCGTCAGGCGTGCAACCTGGTCGTGGGTCAAGCGCTTTTGGCCGACGACCTCGACGATTTTTGAATTTAGCTCGCTGCGAAGGCGAATTTCCGCGCCGTCGGCGGGTTTGAGGCCGAGGGCTTTGGCGAGAGCTTCGGCGCTTCCAGCGACGACGGCTTTAGATTTCTTCATTGAGCATCTCCTTCAGGCGCCTGCGGCCCATTTCAAGATCGTGCGCGGGCGTCGATTGCGACTTCTTGACGAATGCATGAAAAATCAAAATGCCACGCAGGTCGCGCGTGAAGTAGAAAGCGCGATAAATTCCGCTTCGGTCTCGAAGTCGCAGTTCGTGCACGCCTTTGCCAACAGATGGCATCGGCCTGGACATCGGCATACCGAGGGTTTCGCCAGACTGTAAATCGAAGAGCAATTTGCCAAACTCGCGACGCACGGCGTCAGGAAACGACCGCACCGCGGCAATGGCCGCTGGGTGGAAGATCGCGTCCTTCATTGATCCAATGTCCCATATCCGGGACATTAGGTCAATAGATTCTCATGGCGGAGAGTCCGGTTGCGCTGGGCGAGCAGCGCGACACGCGACTACTTGAGGAAGAGGGCGATGTAGGCCCAGCGGAGGACGGTGCCGACGATGAGCGCGATCATGGCGATGGCGGTGAGGTCGAGCAGCCAGTCGCCGATGCCGGAATCGAAGAGCGGCGCGGGATCGTTGGGGTCGCGCTTGGGCCGGTGGAACAGGCGGTCGGCAACATGAGGCATTCGCATGACAACCTCCTTGCGATAGCGGCGGGGCATCGCATGGTCAGGCGATCGAGGGGCGTTGGGGCGAATGTACTCGCGTCGAGCGGAGAAGTCCAGCGAATGGTGACTTGTGACTGAGGACTGTCAAGTGAGGAGGTTGACAGTCGATAGTTGAAAGTCGAAAGGGAGAGAGCGGCGGGACTTCGGGTTAGGCACGGCGGCGAGTGTCGGTCGCGGGAGCGACCGGCACTCCTAGGATTTGGAGGGTGGAGGAACGGCGCGGCAGAGCCGTGCCGGTGCGATGCTCGTTTTTTAGGAGGTCGTGCCTTCAGCCACGACGGACGAAGGAAGGGCTGACTATAGGATTTCAGCCATGAAATGTCGTAGGAGGGAATTTACAACTGGCTTAATAAGGCAGCGCGATTTCGGTGTAGGATGCCGCCACTATGGTCCTGACAAAAGATGAATTGATCGCGGCGTTTCAAAAGGAAGTGCACATTTTGGTGCACCTGATCAGCAAGGTCGATCCGGCGAAGATCGACTATCGGCCGTCGGCGAAGCAGCGCAGCGTGCTGGAGTTGATCCAGTACATGGTGATCATGGCGCCGGCAATGACGGAGTCGATCAAGTGCGGCGATTTTACGCCTGAAGCGATGGGAAAGATTTGGGGTACGCGCGACGCCGAGGCCAAAGCGATGAATTGGGAGCACGCCGTGGCGGCCGTTGGCCGCCAGAGCGATGAAATGACGCGCGAGGTTGGTGCGTGGACCGACGCGGAGTTTCGCAGCGAGATCAATATGTTTGGGAATAACACTACGCGCGGTGCGGCGCTGGTGAACATGGTGCTCTGCGGGTACGCGGCGTACCGGATGCAACTCTTCCTGTATTTGAAGGCGATGGGCAGGGAAGAGCTCAACACGATGAATTTGTGGGCCGGCATGGACGGGCAAATGTGAAGGTAAGGGCTAGCTCGGGCGGCAATTTGAGTTTGCGCCCAAGGTAACAGTACTCCCTCAGTATTTCCAATCATCGATCTCGACGGTGTAGTTCCAGTACCTCGCATGCAGAAAGCCGCATCTGGCTTGGCGATTTCGCGAAAAATTCTTGAGGGATATCATTTTTTGTGATGCGTTTTTCGAGTGTTCGTGTATGCTCTCCAACCAAACTTCGGTACCACCAGAATGAACCCTGCGCACCATGGTCGGGCGCGGGATTTGGGCTCATCCTGTCATCATAACGGAGTCATAACCGTGCACCATGACGTGCTAAGGGCCGCATACGAAATCCCGCTTTGCGTGTCGTACTTGTTTCTGGTGATGCAGAGTTTGCGGGCGCTGCTGAACGATATGCGCGAGTTTTACGCGCAGGCTCAGACGCGGTAAGGGCAGACGTAGGTTTCGGTGCTCGCCCCCTGGCGAGTCGACTTCCCGATGCGGGTTTCCTTCCTTGGTTTGATTTTCCTAAATTGAAAATTCGGCTCTGATTCGCGGACTGGCGTTGCGGTGTTTTTCGTGCGCCGATGCGAGCGCGCAACTTTCGGGAATTGGGTGGGGTTTATCTTGGTGGCTGTGTGTCGTTGCCGATTTGGGGATCGGCTAAGTCTTGTGGGCACAGGCTGATGCCGGGCATCCAGTAGATGGCGCTCCTCATCGAAGGCAGTAGAGCGGACGGCATTGGGCGCTGGCCAGGGTTGAGGAGCCAAAATCATGGTGCACATTGAATTGGGGAAAAGCAGGGAAGAATTGAAGCGGGACTCCGTCCCGGCGAATGTGAGCGGGTTTGTGTCGCGGATGGCTTGTGGGCTGAGCCTGGCGCTGTTGTTGGCGCTGGGGGCGTCTGCGCAGTCGCAGGATCAGCAGCAACAACAAGATCCGCAACAGGGTGCGCAGCAGAGTCAAGATCAACAACAAAGTCAGGCGCAGGCGGATCCGAATGGGCAGCAGCCGGGAGATGGCCCGGCGCCGGCGCCTCCGCCGCCACCGGCATCGGCGCCGCAAGATCAAACGCAAGGGCAGACGCCCGATCAGGCGCCGCCACCGCCGCCTGCGAAAAAGCCGAAGTATGCCCCGCAGGATGCGAACCGACCGCCGTACGCGAATGATTATCCGTCGCCGCAGGCAGGGGCACCAGGGCACGCGCCGAGCCCGGATCAGTATGATCCGGACCAAGATTTGCCGCCGGGCGAGCAGGGTGCGCCCGATTCGAACAATCCGGCGAACGGTACCCCCGGGACGAACCACGCGCCGGCGAATCGGCCTTACAACAACAACGGCTACGGGCGACCGCAGAACGCACCTTATTCGCGAAATGCGGCGCCGGCTACGCCGCCTCCGGCGACGCTGACGATTCCGGCGGGGACGGTTTTGTCGGTGAGGATCAATGAGTATTTGTCGAGCGACAAGAATCAGGTCGGCGATCGAGTGACCGCAACGTTGCAACAGCCGGTTGTGGTGAACGGGTACGTAGTGGCACGGCGCGGGCAGATGCTCGTGGGGCAAGTGGAAGCGGCGCAGAAGGCTGGACGCGTTAGTGGCACATCGCAGCTTGGAATTGAGCTAACGGACCTGACGGTGGCTGACGGGCAGTCGCGGCCGATCCTGACTGAACTTTGGAAGGGAAGCGGCGGGACTTCGCGCGGCGCGGATGCGGCCACGATCGGCGGCACGACGGCGCTGGGCGCGGCGATCGGTTCGATTGCCGACTGGGGCCGTGGCGCGGCGATTGGCG
>JAFAZL010000125.1 GCA_019239815.1 Acidobacteriota bacterium | reverse complement strand
ACGGCAGGAGCAGAAATCGCAGAAGGCGACGCAGAGCCGACCGCGCCGCCTGACATCGCAATCGCGGTAGGCCGCCGACTCGAATCTTCCAAATTTCTAAGCGGCAACGGCATCCCAAGCGCTCCGCGAAGGATTATGCGCCTGCTCACGTCGACATTCCAGAACCGGCGTTCACGGAGAATTTACACGCATTAGTTGAAAACTACTTGCAACTGATACAGGACTAAGTTAGTCTCCTTTCAATTCAGACTAAGTTGGTCGGATTTCTCCTGCCGCCTCTCCTTAGTCAACAAAGGATCACTGGATCGCCGAATATGCTGAGATTTGTGAAATTTCTCGCCGAACGCAGATGCAAATGGTTTGCAGGATTGCTGCTCGGAATCGCCTCCATCTGCTTCTTGCCCGCAAAGGCTGGCGCCCAGGAGTGGCCATACCTCGTCACCTACTCCCACGAGCTCGAAGAGCCCGGCAACCTCGAAATCGCCTTCAAGAACGTGCAGGCCGCTCCGGCTAACGGCAACTCCTTCATCAGTTCAACGATGGAGCTGGAATACGGCGCCACAGCGTGGTGGACCACTGAGGTCTACCTCAGCGGCCAGCACACTCAGAACGACAGCTCCATCTTCACCGGCTACCGCTGGGAGAATCGCTTCCGTCCGCTCCTCCGCGAACACTTCATCAATCCTGTCCTCTACGTCGAATACGAGAACATCAATCAGGCCGACAAGACTTTCCTCGAAGTCGTCGGGCATGACAGCGTTCAGGATCTCTTGGTGCCGAACGCAGTTGGCCGCAAGGAAGTCGAGCGCGCGATCGAAACCAAGCTCATTCTTTCCAGCAACGTGCGGGGCTGGAATTTCTCTGAAAACTTCATTGCCGAAAAAAATCTGAAAAATGAGCCGTGGGCATTCGGCTACGCCATCGGCGCCAGCCGTCCGCTCGCATTGAAAGCTCGAAGTCAGAACTGCTGGCTCTGCCGAGAAAATTTTTCTGGAGGCGCCGAAATGTACGGCGGCCTCGGCGACCGCTACAGTTTCGGATGGAAACAAACCTCGCAATATCTCGGCCCGACGATTGCGTTCAATATTCCAAAAGGTCCATCGATCCTGTTCTCTCCTAGCTTTGGCCTCAACGACAACAGCGTCGGCGTGTTGTGGCGCTTCAAGATTTCGTACGAGATTCAACAGATCGGCAGCTATTTCCGGCGGGGCCAATGATCGCAAACAAGAGGAGTTCATTTTTCTCGGCAATGATCGCCGTGTGCGCCATTTTTCTTTGCATCGCGGCGGCAGACGGCGCATGGCTGAAGGACGTGCCCGACGCTGACCGGCAAAAAATGAATCCCTACGCAGGGCAAACAGACGCGATCGCCGCGGGAAACCGAATCTTTCTCGACAAATGCGCGAAGTGCCACGGCGACGACGGCACCGGCCGCAAGAAAAAGCCAAGTCTGCGTACCGATCGCGTCCAGAAAGCGACCGACGGCGAAATTTTCTGGCTGCTGAAAAACGGCAGCCTGAAGCACGGCATGCCGTCGTGGAGCGCAATGCCAGAACCCATGCGCTGGCAAGTCGTGACATTCGTAAAAAGTTTGGGAACGAGTTGGCTCAGCCAGGTGAATCCCTCCGGCGGGTCTCCGGAGCGCGGACGATGAGCGGCCCGCATCGGTTCGCGGTGAAGCGGCGGTTGCCGCTGAGTGTTCTTGGCGGTGCCTGCGGCATCGCCACGCTGTTTGCCATTGGGTGCTCTTCTTCTGGACAAGCACCGGCCTTTCACACCGAGACCGAAGTGACGCCCGCCGAACAAAACATCGGCGAACGCATTTTCGTCGACACCCGCTGGGCGCAATATTTCGCAACACACATGACCGACGTGAACACACCACTCGCCGCTGGCGATCCCGTCGTCGCGCAAACACAAACGATCAACGGCCCGCTAGACGGCCCATTCGCGGGCCAATCGATCAACTGCCGCTCCTGCCACTTCGTCGTCGAGTTTCAGGGAGTCAAAGGTGCCGGCAATCGCACGTACGCCGACTTCACCACCCGAAGCCCAATTCCCCGCCCGATGAACGGTTTCACCCTCACGCCGCGCAACTCGATGCAGATGGTCGGCTCGCTCCAGCCGCACAACGGACCGACGTTTCTGCACTTCGACGGCGAATTCACCGACCCATCCGATCTCGTGAAAGCGACGCTCACCGGCCGCAATTTCGGCTGGGATCCGACGCAATACCAGACAGCGATCGTCCACATTGCCGACGTGATTCGAAACGACAACGGCCAGAACGATCCCGCGAACCAATTCGGCTGCGGGCTATCGTACAAAACGATTTTCCTCGGTACCGATCCGACGATCCCGAAGGATTGCAAGATGTCGTCGCAATACCTGCTCGACGTAAACAGAGCCACTGACGAGCAGATTGTTGACGACATCGCGCAAGTCGTCGCGCAATACGCCATCGGTTTGCGCTTCAAGCAGGACGAGGCTGGGCGCTACATCGGCGCACCCTACGACGTGTTCCTTCGCGTGAATCATTTGCCGACGCAGCCGAAAGCCGGCGAAACCAATCAAGCATACGCGCAACGTCTGCTCGCCTTGCTCAATGGCATCAACAATCCAATCTGGGTGACACCCGCCGACGGCAGCTTTAAATATCACGCCCAACAATTCGCGTTCGGCGCCACCGAACTCGCTGGCCTCAAGATTTTCCTCACCGCCGCAACCAACGCCACTCACGGCTCGCAGCACGCAGGAAATTGCGCAAGCTGCCACAATCCGCCCGACTTCACCGATTTCCAGTTTCACAACAATGGCGCCGCGCAAGAAGAGTACGACGCCGCAAACGGCGCCGGCGCGTTCCTGAAACTCGTGATTCCGAATCAGAACGACCGCCTGGCAAATTTCGACGCCTACTTGCCCGCCTCATCGAATCACCCGAACGCGACCGAAAGCTTCCGACATGCCGCAGCAGCGGGAAGCCCGCAATTCGCCGACCTGGGCTTATGGAACGTCTACCTGAATCCCGACATCCCGAATCCGCAAGCGCAACTCCAAGCACTGATTTGCGCGAATGTCCAAAACTGCGCCGTCGATCAAGGCCTGCCAACGACGATCGCGCGCTTCAAGACGCCAACGCTGCGCGACGGCGAAGACTCGCAGCCCTATTTCCACAACGGCAGCAAGGCGAAGTTCAACGATGTCGTGGAGTTTTACATTCGCAGTTCGGCCCTGGCGCATCAGGGCGCGCTACGCAACGCGCCGCTGGAGTTCAGCGGCATGTCGCTGAGCGAAGACGACGTGAATGCTCTCGTCGCGTTCCTGGCGTCACTCACCGAAGACTACGACGACGCCTGATCACTTCTTCCGCCAGCGTGCATTGCCAAATAAAAAATGGAAAGGGGCCGAGCAAAGCTGCGCCCCTTTCGGTGTTCTCCCTCTGAAGCCATATCAGTTTGGATCAATCGTTCCTTTTCGCCGCCGCGTGTTGGTGCGCACCGGTGGCCATTTCGAATTCGGCGTGGCCGCCACCGTCTGATCCAGCGACGGGCTAAAATCCGCCGCCGGGCAAAGCGTCGCAGGCTCCCCCGCAATCTGCCACGCAAACATCAAAAACGAAGCTGCCGTCAGGTCGATCGCAGGCTCGACCGTGCTGAACGACTGCTGATCGTCTTTATAAATCGCACCGTTCCCGTTGAACTTCTTGAACACGTTCCCACCACCCGCCGGGCAGACGCGCATGCCATCGAGAAATCCCGTTGCGGCAAACGTGTTTGGCCCTTCGACCAACGCGCCAGCAAGCACCGGCGCGCTGCCATCGAGCGAGCCTACGATATTCGCGACCTGGTGCTGCATGCAGTCAGGAAAAACGTCGCCGTCGCCGACGATAAAGCTGCTGCCCCAAGCATTGGCGCCGAGAATATTTCCCGCCCAGTTGTGCGACAGATTTTCGAACTTGTCCGAGTCCGTCATCAGCGCGTATTCCTTCGCCATCACCGAGAGTCCCGCACCATGCGTCGCTGTGTCGTACGCCGCCCACGGAAATCCAAACCCAAATGGATCTGTCGCCGCCGTAGTCTGCGCGTTCTGCAACTCCTTCTTGATGTCTTTGACGAGATCTTTCTGCGAGACCTCCAGCTCGCTCGGATGCCCTGCATCCGCAATCGCTCGAAAAAGTTCAAAGTGCGCAAGCCCGCTGACGTCATACAAATTCAGCGTGTCGCAAGCATCGCAAGGACCATTGATGTAAGCATTCGCCCAGTGCGCCGCCGCCTTCAGATAAAAATTTGGATTCGTCTGCTTCACCGCCGCCGGCAGCGGGCCATCGGCTCCTGCAAGCGCGAAGTAAAGCTCGGTAGCTCCCAATTCCATATCATCGCGCCATTCCGTCTCGCCGTAAAAATCAAACGGCGCCGTCGTGAGCAAATCGCCCGTCGGATTCGTATTCGCCAGCGCAAACACATGCTCCGCCGAGATTAAACATTGATTCGCAAACGCCGGACTCGTCTTATGAAGCACTTGGTAGCAGCCGGCGAAATCGGCCGCCAATCGCCCCGCGAGATTCGGACTGATCGGCGAACCCGCCGGTCCTGCCTGAAACACAGGACGATTCCGAATGTATTGCAGCGTCGGATCGGTGCCCCCGAGCGTGTCGTCGACCTGCGGCAAGCGCCATAGATCATGGTCGCTTAGCAAATTCGGACTGTCCGCGAAATCGGTGCCGATTCCGACCTGGTAGTAGAGTGTCTCGCTCTTGTCGTCCCACATTTTCGAGAGCCATTGCAGGCCGAACTTGGCTTCCGCGGTGAAGTCGTTGCTCCCGGCAGCGCCCATCTGCTTCGGAAAATCGCGCACGCCGATCAGCATCAGCGCGATCGTATACGAATGCGTCTGCACGAATTTCAGATAGTCGCCCGCGTCCCACCATCCGCCGGACGCGTCGATCGGCGCACCAACCGGCTGAAGATTTCCGAGGATGTTGTCGTTGTCATCGAACTGGGGCGAAGCGTACGGCTTTGCCGATGCATCGTTGAGATGGCCGGGAGCGGTGCGCAGTGGAGTCGCTATGAAATGTTGGCCGTCGCGCTCATTCTGATAGAAGTAGAGTGAGTTGGTGAGCGCCCGCGCATAGAGTTGCTTCGCGGTGCCGACGGGAAACGCGGGCGATGTCGCTCGCACCGGCCCATTCACTTCGATCGTAAATGTCCCAGCCACAGTCGGCGTAAAGTCGAGCGCATACACATTGAAGCTGCCCCAGATTCCTAGGCTCGCTCCAATCGGAGCTCTGAAGATCGCCACTCCTTTAGCGTTGAACAACTCAAATGTGGCGCCAGTCTCCGCACCTTTCGACATCAGGTAGGCGCGAGCGGGCGAGCCAGTGAGATATCCGAGCTGGTTGATGCGAACGTACGCGCCATCGGCAGCGGGGGACGCCGATGGGAGAGCGATCAATGAGACAAGCAGCGATGCGACTACAACGAGCTTTGCGCGAATTGACATGATTTGTTTGCCCCGTGCGAGTGGCCGGCTGGAAGGCTACATTAAATCGATTGAATGCTGCTCTTTGGGTGGTTCGCTGTCAAGCTCGAAAGTGCCGGCGCCTCTGAGACGAGGGCGCTCACGGTTGACAATTGCGGCGGCGTCTCCAAAAATTACGGCGAAGATCTATACGAGAAAGCGAACGAAAATTTCCGGCGGAATCCAACGCCGGCGGAGAGACGGCCATGTACATCCACATG
>JAFAZL010000498.1 GCA_019239815.1 Acidobacteriota bacterium | reverse complement strand
TTCTCCATCCCCGCGGCTCCGAATATCAAACGCAGATCGTCGTAGACGGCATTCCCCTCCAGGACAATCGCTCGCCCAGCTTCGGCCCTGAAATCGAAGCGGATGACATTGATTCGCTCGGCCTCTTCACCGCTGACTTCCCCGCCGAATACGGCCGCAAAATGGGCGGCATCGTCGAGCTCAACACCACCCACGATCTCGGCCAAGGTTTTCACGGAAAGGTTGTACTTTCAGGCGGCAGTTTCGACACTGCCGGCGGATTCGCATCCGGCCAGTATCAGTGGGGCAAAAATACTCTCGGCGTCACCGGCAGTGGCGACATGACCAGCCACTATCTCAATCCCGTCGTCCCGCAGAATTTCACCAACAAAGGCACCACCAGCGACTTCTCGATCCGTTACGAACGCGACCTCACCGATCGTGACCGCATCAGTCTCAGCATCCGCCACGAGCTTTCACGCTACGAAATTCCCAATGAAATCATCCAGCAGGAAGCCGGTCAGCTTCAGAACGGCGACAATTTCGAAACGATGGGCATCGTCTCTTACCAGCACATTTTTTCGTCGGATGTTGTCGGCGATTTCCGCGGCATGGTGCGCGACAACGCCCATAATCTCTACTCCAATCCCCTCTCAACGCCCGTCATCGCGTTCCAGAATAACTACTTCCGCGAGGGATATTTCAAAGGAGCCGTATCCGTCCACGAGAAGCGCCATGAAATCAAACTCGGCGTCGAATCTGACGCAACATTCCTTCACGAACGCTTCAACGACATCATCACCAACCCCAACGCCTTCGATCCCGACACTCCCCATGCATACTACTTCGCCGGAGACCGTCCTGATCTTGAACAATCCGCATTTGTGCAAGATCAGATCCGTCTCGGCAAGTGGACGGTCAGCGCCGGCCTACGCTGGGATCACTATCAGTTGCTCGTCAATCAACACGCTGTCAGCCCGCGCCTCGGCGTCGGCTACTACATTCCAAAACTCGACATCGTTTTTCACGCCACCTACGACCGCATCTTTCAAACTCCATCCAATCAGAACCTCCTGATCTCCAGCGCGCCCACGATCGCGACCCTCAGCGACAAAGTCCTCCGCCTGCCCGTGCAACCCTCTCACGGTAACTACTACGAACTCGGCTTCAGCAAGGGAGTCTTCGGTCAACTCAGATTCGACGTCAACGGCTACAGTCGCCGCGTCGACAACTTTGCGGACGACGATCAACTCTTGAGCACCGCCGTCAGCTTTCCTATCGCCTTCAAAAAGGCCTATATCTACGGAGTCGAAGGAAAACTCGAAATCCCCCATTGGCATCGCTTCAGCGGTTTCGTCAGCTATTCCTACCTAGTTGGCTCAGCGTACCTGCCCGTCACTGGCGGCTTATTTCTCGGCGACGACGCGTCCAACGCCATCAACAACATCACCGGCCGCTTCTGGGTCTCGCAGGATCAGCGCAACACCGTCCGCACCCGCCTCCGATACGATTTCACGAAGCGCATCTGGGGAGGCATTGGCGGCGAATACGGCAGCGGCCTCCCATTCGAATTCTCCGGCACCGAAGCCGACGCCGCAGTCCAGTACAGCCGACAAGTCATCGATCGCGTCAACTTCGACAAAGGCCGCGTCCGCCCCTCACTCTCAATCGACGCGTCACTGGGTGCCCAGCTCTACCATAGAGAAAAACTCAACGTAAACCTTCAAGCCGACGCCAAGAACCTCAGCAACCACCTAAACCTCATCGATTTCAACGGCCTTTTCTCCGGCAACGCCATCGCCCCTAGCCGGAACGCCTCCCTCCGCCTCACCACCGCCTTCTAATCCCAACTTGGTTAAACGCCGGATCGCTCACACTTACTGCGGGAGGGGAACATTCGTATAGAGAGTCTTCCCTCCGCTCTCCTTCACCAAATATAGTCTTCCGCTTTCCGACACTTTCTCAAGACGTGTGAGACCGTCGACATCCGAGAGAACAAAATAACGGACGTCGGAATTCCAGAGCGCGTAGAATTGCTTGTCGTTGATAAACACATCCGGACTCCCTGGCGCGTACGAACCGTATTCGAGATTATTCACTCGACCG
>JAFAZL010000886.1 GCA_019239815.1 Acidobacteriota bacterium | reverse complement strand
TTACCTAGCGCACGTTGCTCATTTTCGAACGGTGCGGGGCGTTGGAGCGCCTCACGGCGCTCCTCACGCAGCCTTTCCACATCCTCCGGGTGAAAAAAACGAGCGCGATAGTCTTCTCTCTGGGCATCATTTAGTAATCCCGAAGTAATCCATCACCGCTTGATTCACATACAGCACGGATGCATCAGCGCGCAACACGTGGATATAAGTGGGAATGGCGTTGATCATCAAGTTCAGATTGCGCTCGCTAGACTGCAGAGCCCCTTCAGCTTTCTTGCGGTCATCAATATCCGTGGTAAGAGCATTCCAGTGGAGAATTCGGCCCTCGACGTCGCGCACGGGCACCCAGCGGGTCTCAAACCAGCGGTATACGCCATCGAACCGACGGAGACGAAACTCTAACCCCCATGGCTGGCCCTCTGAGATCCCATTGCCAAAAACTTCGATAACGTGAGCAAGATCGTCAGGGTGAACGAGGTCGCTCGTCCGCCACTGCCCAATCTCTTCCAAAGTCTTTCCCTGATACTGAAGAAATGTTCGATTGACGATCTCGGGTGTGCCATCCGGCGAATGGCGACCAAGAAAGCCTGGTATGTTGTCCAAGAGTGAGCGCGCATCAAGTTCTCTCACACGGACGGCTTCCTCGGCTCGCTCACGATCCTCGATGTCAGTCAGGAGCAAATACCATGCGGTTACTTTGTTTTCCGCATCTCGCACCGGTAGGCCGCGGACCTGAAACCAGCGGTAGATGCCATCAGCGCGACGGCAGCGGTGCTCAATCTCGTAGATCTGTCCGGTTTCGATCGACCTCTTGCGCGCCTCGACTACGCTAGGAAGATCATCAGTATGAACGGCATCGATCAGGGCCCAGTTTTTTAGCTCTTCAGTTGTTTTGCCGAAATACTCAAGAGTTTGTCGGTTAAGAAACTCCACCTCGCCCATGGCACCCGTCGTGGCCACCAGCCCGGGAATGTTGTCGACGATTTGCCGCCAGGAGACTTCCCGCGTACGAAGGGCCTCTTCTCCCCGCTTGCGGTCCTCGATGTCTACACAAGTTCCGTACCATTTGAGGATGTTGCCCGATTCGTCCTTCAGTGGATTCCCGCGAATCAAGAACCATCGATACGAACTGTCGAAACGGCGAATTCGCGCTTCCGTGTCTACTGGGGTGCCCGAAGCCAGACACAATTGCCATTCCTTGACAAGTTTCGGACGGTCGTCGGGGTAAATCGCTTCCGCCCATCCCCAGCCCTCCGCTTGTTCCGCAGTCATGCCCGCGTAGTCGAGCCATACTTGATTGAGGAAGTCGCAGTAACCGTCCGGACGCGCAGTCCATGCCGCCGTAGGGATCGTATTGACGATGGTGACAAGATTGCTCTCGGTTGCTCGCTGTGCCTCCTCCGCCTTCTTGCGATCTTCGATATCCGTGCTTGTGCCGTACCACCTGTGGATCTTGCCGGTCTCGTCACGGAATGGCGCGACCCGGATGAGAAACCACCGATAAACCCCGTCAAGGCGGCGAATACGGGCCTCGATCTCGCCTGCTTCTCCTGAAACTAACAACTGTTGCCATCTTTTCAAGAGTGGCGGCAGGTCCTCTGGATGGAACGCAACTTGCCAGCCCCAGCCACGCGATTCTTCCGGGGAGAGACCTGTGTACTCGTTCCAACGCCTGCTAGTGAATTCGTTCGGGCCGTCTGGCAGGTTGCACCAGGCCAGTGTTGGGATCGTATCAATCACCTGCCGCTGATTGGCTTCGTTTTCACGTATCTTTTGTTCCGCGCGTTTGCGCTCAGTGATGTCACGATAGATTACGTACTCGGCGATCTGGCTTCCCTCAACCGACACAGGCCCACTGACAATCGAGACATGAATGCGGGTGCCATCCTTTTGCTTCCGCACAGTTTCGACATCTACGCTCTCTCCCCGGAGACCAAGACGCGTATACTCCTCCGCCTCAGCCAAAAGGTCTTCGGGAACGATTAGCTCGTTAATCAGACGCCCGCACGCTTCCTCCTGGGCATAACCGAAAACCCTGGTGAATTCCGGATTGACCTGCAGAACGCGGTCATCTCTGTCGAGCAAAACGATAGCTTCCGGCACTCTCGCAAACACCCTGTCGAGGAATGCTTTCGTATTCACAAGGCTGACGAGGTTTCGCTCACTCGACCGCAGAGCCTCTTCCGCACAGGCGTTGGCGATAGCGAGTGCGGCCTGATTCGCAAACAAACCTAGCCAAGTGAATTCTTGTCGACCGAGGAATTGACGGCTGAAAACAGCAATAACGCCGAGCAGTTTGTCTCGAAAGATGAGCGGATGACCTGCAAAGCTGCGAATCTCCTCACGTTTCGCCCAATCCGGTCGCACAATCCAATCGTTTTGAACAGCGACGTCTTCGACGAGAATCGGACGCCGGCTTGCTGCCACTTGACCAACCTTTCCGACGTTGAACGGGACTTTAGCAAAGTGCCCCTGCAGGAAAGACCAATCTTGCCCAGGTGAATTGATAGGAGATCCAGCGCTTGCGACGAGACAAAGACAATCTGGGGAATCCGACACAACGTCGTAAAAGCTCGGGAGGTGGACGGATGGCAGCAGCCAAATCCGAGCCAACGCTACCCCCGGCAGTGAGGCCAGCCCTTGAACAATACTCTGCAAGACAGACTCTACGCGCTGCTCTGATGTGACAGTCACCGCCAAAGAGAGCAGCGGCTCTGCAGCTAATGACTTCGCTGGCCCGCTTGACATCCCCACAAAGCCCTCCGGCCGATTCGCAAGAAATCTTCGGGAAAGAGGACACCTACACTATCGTGGTCCGATGGACGATTCAATTCAACGGTCACGAACAATGACTTAGACCACACACCACACGCTGTCCGTCAAAGTGATATCGCAGGCAAGTTCTGGTGCCCTCTTGGTGCAATTTAGCCTACAAATGAGGTACTTGAGTGCAAATGAGATCTTGCTAAGCCGCTGGAAGCAAATGAATGGATGTGAGCACAAACAGGACAGGATGAATTAGCGAACCGCCGCCCTTCAGAAAAGCAGGCGCGCACCGTACATGAATGCGTCATTGAATCGCCATCTGTGCACAATGGCGGAAAAAAGACTTTACTCCGGCGCAGAACAAAAATTGCGACGCAGCTGGTGTTTTGCACGGAAGATCATCATTCTGACTGCAGGAAGGCCCTGTTTCATCGCGCGCCCGATCTGGAAGTAACTCATCCGCTTATAAAATCGGAGGACAAGCGCAACTCTGTACTTTGCCGGTAAGCGGATCAGCTGTTGCCTGATCCGCCGTTGTTCCTCTTCGCGCAGAACCTGGGATAGCGGTGAGGATATCGAATGATCGGCCAAACCGCTAAGGTCGTTCTCCTCCAAAGAGAAACTTTTCTCACACCTTTGTCGTCGGAGCTTGTCAATGCAGTGGTGCACAGCTACCTGGGAGAGCCAGGGGCGAAACGGAGCCCTCTCATCCTTTTGATGCAGGACTCTGTAGAGCTTCAGGAAGACCTCTGCGGCAGCATCCTCGGCGTCCTGCGGTTGGCGAAAGTACTGCCTGCAGACCTGCAAGACGTAGCGATGGTGCGCCGCATAACATGTTCTTAGAAATTCTGGACAAATTGGTTTCGCCTGATTCACGAAACCAGAAAGTTTGGCGTCGGTGGTGCCTAGTAGAGTCGATTTGGTCGCCATCTTCTATCCTCTCTTCTTTGAATTTCGACACACCAATACCTTCGGGCCAAAGAATGCAGTTCTTAGGCTCGTCTTAAATCTGTTCAACTACCTTTCATCGGTGCCTGTTGGTTTATTGTCTGCCTCGGTCGCATTGCCAACGTCTGCTCACGGCGAGGCGCCGACAAATTCTTGTCGAGTTCAGAAGTCCGTTCCGTGAAGGTAACTTCGCAACGACGAACTACCAAGAGGGACAAGTCGTCTTCTGGTGCGCGAGAGTCAGCGAAATCGAGTACCGTCGCGAGCGTGGAGAAAAGAAACTGATTTGCGTTCGCGCCACTCACTGACTTTACCGCTGCCGATAAGCGTCCCATTTCAAACTCCTCGTCCTGGGCATTGCGGCATTCCGTCAAGCCATCGGAGTATGCGAGTAGCGTATCGCCCGGATTTATGCGGACACTCCCCGATTTGTAGATCGCTTCTCGCAATGCACCCAGCATCGGTCCACCCGCTTCCAGCGGTTCCACGGATTTGTCGCGCCTGAGAACCAAGGGCGCAGGCAGGCCAGCATTGCAGTAAACGAGCTCATTGCGCTCCAAATCAAGTCGCGCAAAGAACAATGCGGTGAGCGGGGGCTCGCTCTGGTCCAGGCAGAGTTCGCGGTTCACTGCGGCCACGGCGTCGGCAGGATGCGAATGGGTTCGCGAACTGCGCTGAACCAGGTCCATCAGATGAGCCTGCCAAATTCCGGCGGATAAACCTTTACCCGCGATGTCACCGACCACCAGCCCAAGAGCGCCGTCAAGTTGCATCACCTTGAAAAAATCCCCGGTCAAGTGGCGTACCGCAAAGATTTCACCGGCAATCTCATACTCGCCCGAAACCAGCTCACGGGGAGAGCAAAGCTTCCGTTGGATCTGGGCTGCTTCGTAGATGGCCTGTTGCAATTTCGCATGACCACGCCGTACGGCTTCGAGCTCTTCGTCCCGCGACCGAGTCCTATCGACATGGGCCGCGGTCGCGCGCATCGACGAATTTTGGCGTGTTTGCTTGTCTTCGGTACACATTGCTGCAGTCGAGGGAAGACTTCGAGAACTATTCTGTGTTTCCGCGGTTTTCGTGATCATGATCATTTCACCCTACGAATTTGTAGCCAACGCCGTGCACGGTCAGAAAGAAACGGGGCTGTTCCGGAACGGGTTCGAGTTTCTGGCGAATCCGAACGATATGAGCGTCTACGGTGCGAGTGGTCGGAAAATTCTCGTATCCCCAAACCTCATCGAGCAGCCGCTCACGGCTCAGCGTCTCGCCGGAATGACATAGAAAATGCTTCAGCAGCTCAAATTCAGTACTGGAAAACTCAACCGCTTTCCCACCGCGCAGCACCTGATACGTGCGCAAATTCACTTCGACATCACCAAACGTGTAGCCGTCTTGCTCCTTCGGTACCGTTTGTGCTCGCCGCAGAACGGCTTTGACGCGGGCGAGCAACTCCCGAATTGAGAAGGGCTTGGTGACGTAGTCATCGGCGCCAAGTTCGAGACCTACCACCTTATCTACTTCTTGCCCCCGCGCGGTAAGCATGATGATGGGAATCGAGGGTCTCTTTGCTTTTAGTTGCTTGCATACGTCCAGGCCGCTCATCCGTGGCATCATCACGTCCAGCACAATCAAATCGGGAGATTCCTTCAGGGCCCGCTCGAGTCCTTCGACACCGTCGAGCGCGGTCAGCACTTGAAAGCCCTCGAACTCGAAATTATCACGAAGCCCCGCGACCATATTCGGCTCATCCTCGACGATCAAAATCTTGCCTGCTCCTACGCCATCTTTTTTTGCCTTGGATGGCGGCGCTGTCTTTGTGAACTTCATGCGATTGCCTCTCCAGTTTGTGAAAGAGGATCCAGCGGTAAAGCAATCGTAAATTTACTACCTTTGTCTGGACTGCTCTCTACCAGCACCTCTCCGCCGTGCGCCCGCACGATGTGCCGGACGAGCGACAGACCCAGTCCGGACCCCTTAACGTTGTGGACAAGCGGATCGCCGCAGCGGTAAAACTTCTCGAAGATTTTTTCGTGCTCACTGGCCGCAATGCCAATGCCGCGGTCCCGGACTTCAAGATTCACAGAGCCGTTGACGCGATACAAACTCACACCGATGTACTTTTGGTCTTTCGAATACTTCAGCGCATTGTTCACCAGATTCAGCAGGGAACGTGCGATCGCTTCGCGGTCCACCTTTACCGGCGGGATGTCGGAAGAAATTTGCTCCTCGAAGCCGAAACCGTTTTGTTGGATTTGGAAGCGGTAGGACTCGAGAGTCGAATGCACAAGTTCAGCCAGGTTGGTCTCCCGGAACTCGTATTCCTTCCGTCCCGCATCAATTCTCGAGAAGTCCAGAATATTGTTGATCAGTGCGGTCAAGCGTTCACTCTCCTCCCGGATGATCCGAAAATATTCCTGGTATTTTTCCTGGGAACTTAGGCGCCCAAGTTCCAACGTTTCGGCGTAGAGACGGATCAGAGCCAGCGGCGTGCGCAACTCGTGCGAGACATTTGCTACGAAATCGGATTTCAATCTCGCGAGATTCATTTCTCGCGAAATGTTGCGATACGTCAGCCAGATTCCTCCGATCATGAAGACCGAGAGCGCCCCCAAAATAATGTAGTTATTTCGAGCGAATCTTGATCCCATGTCTGCGACGGTCACTCCCTGATATTTGATGGCCATGGTCAAATTGGGAAAAGCCCACTCAAAAGTCCTCTCCGCTTCCGCCTTAGCTCCGTCCCAGTTTCCTGACATCACCCACGGTGTGGGGTCTTGGGAGGAGTGGATCATCATGACCGGCGGATTCTCTTCAGCCATCAACACGCCATTTTTGCTGGTCAAAACATCCTTCATCAGCGCGGGAAGGAAGGTCTTACGCAGGTAGCTACTATCAAAAGCAACAGCGCCGAGCACCACCCGATCCTTCGAAACACCGGGAGGGATAAAATAAGCAATGTTCCAGTAGGTGTGCTGATTCTCTCCGAGCACCCACCCACCCTCGAATGCTACGAACTCATCTTCTTTCTGCATCGCGCGAACACGCGCCGCCAACGTCGAGGCCTCCGCCCGTAACCAGCCCGACATCGCATTGATGGACTCCTGCTGGATCGCGCAGAATTCCTCGTCATCATCGCGGCCCGGCTGCGCACGGCTCACCAGCAGATTTTTCTGCTTGTCGTAAATCAAGGCGTACGCAAACTCGGGGTGGCCTAAGAGAATGTCTTTCAGCTTGTCTTTGACGAGTACGTGGTCTTCTGCGGAGTCAGGAAAAGTCTGGCGAACCGGGGTGACCAAGTCGTAGGCCTTGTGCCAAGACTTCTTTTCCGCAACGTAGAGCACTTGCGCAAAATCGCGCCTAATGGCCGCCTCGACTGCCTCCGAGCGCTGGATATGCTTCAAGTTCCAGATACTGAAACCGAGCAGAGCGGCCGCTGGCAGCACGATGGCGAACTCCAGCGTCAGCAAGGTCCGAGTGCGTTCCGTCAATCGCCACTTCTTAGACATTTTTGAGACTCACCTATTCGGTCGACTTACCGCACCTGAGGAAACTATAAGGATTCTTCAAGAGGATGTGTCAAGCCAACGCAAAGGATTGTAAAGAGATGTAAAAAAACAGAATCGTCCGACCTTTGGGCGGGGGCACATTCTAACCGCAGCTCTAAAGGCGGGCGGTAGAGTGAGTTGTGAAGCACATTTTGCGGGAAGGATCGATCGGCGGATTTGGAGGCTATTCGAGTGTGCGCAAAGTGTGCAGAGCGGGCACAGCTGCTTGCCAAGCAAGCGCGCTAGTCACTTCCCATTTTGATCTGGTGCGCGTCCTACGAGCGGGCTCCGGGGAACCAAAGCCCCAGATTAGGGAGGCGGAAGAAGAGACCGAGAGAGCGTCGCGGACGTGGAGATTGATTTCTGGGATTTTGTCGATGCGCGTTATGTTAAGGTAGGCGCCCAGTGCGGAAGAGCCAGGATAGTAGCGAATTCCACCACATAAGGTTGATAATGAAAATAAAGTGAAAAATATAATTTCAAAAACGACCATATATGGTGTATTCTGCAAATGACCATACAGGAACGGATTGCCCGGTATATCGAAAGGCACCTGCAGAAGGACCAGGCTGAAATTCTCGTTCTTATGGAAGAAGCGGCAATCGCGCTGTTTTCCGCACTACCGGATCACTTTGTCCTGTTCGGTGGGGCGACACTAGTGCTTTTTCACGGCAGTCCGAGAATTTCCAAAGACCTGGACCTATTGACCCGTGTCGATCATTTGCCCACGGCGAGAGAACTCACAGCGGCGCTGGAGATCCGGCTTCAGGAAGTGGCCGGAATCCTGGGGAAGGGAACCGTGACTTTCGAACCGGAAACGGAAGGGCAAAGTTTTCTCCGTTTGTGGGTCATGGGAACAGGCGGACAGAAATTGTTCACCGTGGATTTGACGCGCATGGGCGGATCGGTTCTTGTACATCAGATCGTTAAGGAAGAGATTGAGGCAGACGGAAAAACGTCACTCATCCCAGCGGCTTCACGCGATTACCTTCTTCTGCAGAAGGCACAGTCGTTTGTATCGCGAAGAGTGGTGAAGGCGAGAGATGCGTTCGACATCCGCTTGCTACTGCTGCGGGGTGCAAAGTTCGATGCTCAGCTGAGAGGGCATCTCGCGGACGCTCTGAAGTGGCGGGAGGTGGACACGGACCAGATCAACGAGCGGATTGCACGGCTTACTGCCAAAGCCTGTCGTGCCGAGCTGAAACCAGTTTTGCCCGATGAAGTGTACGCAGAGCTGGAGCTGGATGACTTTGAAATTCTGCGGACGGCAGTGCGGATCGTGTTCGAACAGTGGTTGTAGGGGAGGAACAGTCTTGGACTGGGCAGAGACACTTCGGAAAGAAGCAACGCGCTCCGCAGTGCTGCGCTCGGACGAACTCGCGCGCCGTTACGGGATTGCCGAAGCGGTTGTAGGAAACGCGCTGCGGAGGCAGGAGCGTCGTGGCCTCGTGGAGCACATCTCGCGCCGGCTGTACGTGAACAAGCTGGCCCACGACTTCTCGCCTCGGGAACTCGTCGGAGTGCTGCGTCCCGATGCCTACATTTCACTCGAATCCGCACTTGCAGAGTGGGGAATTTCGACGCAGAGCCCGTCTGCGTTGACATGCGTGACAAAGGGTTTTCCAAGGAAATTCCGCAGTCCGTCCGTTTACATCCTCTACCGCCACATCGGACAGAAACTTTACTGGGGTTTCGAACAGAAGCGCACGAGACACGGTTCGTATCGCATTGCGGAACCGGAAAAGGCGCTCCTCGACTGGATCTATCTCCAGCGGCAGGAGGGACTGCCAACTGCATTTGACGAACTCAATTTGAAGTCGATTGACTGGAAAAAGCTACATCGGTATGCGCTGAAGTATCCTGCCTCGGTGCGAGGAAGTTTGCAGGAAATGGCGCCGTAATCTTCGGGCGATGGCGCTGAGCGCGGCGTCCGTCATCTTGCTGCGTTGTGAGACGCAATCTGCCACTTCTGCGCAATGGTCCGGACCACCAATTCGCCGATTTCAGGATCGGCGTTTAGGAATTCGCGAAGCCGTTCCCTGGGCACGCGGAGGATACTGCTGCCTGCGAGAGCCCGGGCGGCAGTCAAGGTCTCCCGGTGGTTCAGCAGATTCAGCTCTCCACTGAACTCGCCGGGCTCCAGCGTGTAAAAGCGCTCCTCTCGTTCGACTGTGTCGAACCAGAACGTCTGCAGGGAACCTTTCAGAACGATGTAGAGGTCGGTGTCACGTTCTCCTTGACGATAAAGATGCATCAGTGAAACGTATGTGCGTTGAATGCCATATCGCGAAGCACGAGCCAGCTGATCGGCGGACAGCTTTGGATAAAGCCTGGCAGGCACGGAAAGTGTTTGCGTCCTGGGCAGAGCTGCAACAGTTGCCTCTACAATCTCGAACCATCGATTGCCGTGTGTTTCTGCCGTTGGACGAATGTCGGTTCGAACTTAGAACGTAAGATGCAGCGCCATTTGCAGGAACCGTGGGCTCCCCAACGTGTGTTGAATCAACCCCAATTGCGAACCCGAAGGGGCGCCTGGGGGGCAAGCGTAGGCACCTTGCACGCCTACGCCAGTGGTCTCCGTGAAGCATGGCGTGTGACTGGTGCCCACGTAGTCCGGCGGATTGCCGAAGAACGGATTAAACCTGACATTGTTGGTCGGCGTATCGAAGCTGGGATGATTGAAGAGGTTGAAGGCTTGCGCGTCGAAGCGCAATGAAAACCGTTCGGTCAGTTTGAACGTCTTGAAGATGGTCATATCGACGCGCGATTGGAACGGACCGCGGAAGATATTTCGACCAGTTGAACCGAATCCAGTTTCATAGATGTCGCAAGCGCCGGTTGTTGGGTCGCATGGGGGCACGCCGTCCTGACCCGGGGCGAGAAGAGGAACACCGAATGCATTCGCGTTGAGGACGGGCTGCCCCGGGTTCACGCCGAGTGTGCCTTGCAGCCGCGGATTGTTCGCGCTGGCACCGACTCCCCCAATGGGAATGATCGGATTAGTGATCTGATCCTGCCCACCGCCGTAGAATAGGCTTGCCGCGCCACCCGAGAAATCGATCACGCTGTAAGGCTGACCACTCTGGGCCACTATGAGTCCGCCGAGCCCCCAACCGTTGAGCGCGTAATCAGCGACTCCGTGAAAATTGCCCGACCGCGGAAGGTCATATTGAAAGCTGACTGTGAAGACGTGCGGGCGATCAAAGTCGGAGTTTCCGTAGCCGGTACTTGGATGCAGAGGGTCATTGCCGTTGTAGAAAAGTTGCGCGCCGCTTTCTTCGTCGAGGCTGTGGGACCAGGTGTACGAGCCAAAAAGGGAAAGTCCGCGAGCGACGCGCCTGGTGGCGTTGACCTGGAGTGCGTTGTAGTTCGAGACGCCCTTGGCCTCGTTAAACTGGGCATTGGGGTCGTAGCCAATATAGGGCACTCGAAGAGAAGCGTTCCCGGTTGGAAATCCTGCGGTAAGAGTTTGCACCGATTCCGCAGCGACGCCAGGGACGCTGTAACCGTATGAATAGATTTGGCCATTAATTGGATTGGATGGTGTCGCGATACCCGCCTGATTGAAGGGAACGGGCAGCAGCTCGTGAAGGCCGTGGTTTCCGATGTAGGCAATCCGCAAGACCATGCTATTTGTCGGCTGCCATTGCACATCGAACATCCAGTTCTCGGTGTAAGGCAATTTGTTAGCGGGGTCATACCCACCGAAAAACAGAGGCCCGCAGAAGCTTTGACCGGTGGCGATGCAAAATGGAGTCGTCTGGTTTTTTAACTGAGCGATGTTGGGCACCAAAGAAATAAGGCCGTTCAGGTTGTTCGGAGGCGGAGGCGGAGCAGTGGTTCCGAAGGGAACCTGAAATGTAGACGATGCAGTCGCCAGGAAAGGTACAACGAAAGGCTGGTCGGTGGTTACACCGAAGGGCCCGCTGATGCCTCCACCGGAACTTGGAGAGAGTAGCGTGAAGTATTCGCCGCGATCGTAGTACAAGCCAAAACCGGTCCGGACGACAACGTTTTTCAGGAAGGACGGGCTCCAAGCCGCCCCGACACGAGGGCCAAAGCCCCACTGGCGACCGGTTAGTGTGGAATCACTGACGCCCTTGGTTCCAAAAGCTTTGTTGTTGCCTGCGACGACTAATCCGATGTTGTTGACCGTGTCCGTGGTGGCGTCATATTGGTAGTTTTGTGGATAGAAGTTGGTGAGCAATCCGTTTTTCTCCACCAATGGCCCATCCCAGTCCCAGCGCAATCCTACGTTCACAGTCAGATTGGGAGTCACGCGAATGTTGTCCTGCACATAGGTGCCGACCTGATTTGCGTGATAATAGCGGTTAGTTGCACCGTTCAAGAGTTGGGTATTGGCAGAGAAACAGCCATTGGCCGGCGTGCAAAGATTGCCTTGAGCGAAGTCAAAGAAATTATCGAAGCCGATGGAAGCGACCTCATTATTCTTGTTGAGGATGTTGAGTTGGCTGTAGTCCCATTGGAAACCAAGCGCGAGTGAGTGACGCCCGATATTCCACAATAGATTGGTGGACGGCTCGAATGAGTTCTGAAAGAGTCCCGCATTGGCGAAGTTACTGGCGGCACCAATCCCAAGGGAATTTCCCAGATTGGTTAGGTCGTCATTATTAATGTTGATTCCAGGGAGAGTATTGTTCCCGAAAAGACTGATGCCGAAGTCGCTGTTCTTGAACTGCTGCTGCGTGTTGGCGAACGCCAGTTGTCGGACAAACCCAAAGCGCTGCGTCCAAGTCATGTTTGGCGAAATGATTCGAGTGTTTTCGAGGGAAAATACCTGGGAGCCGGCCTTCAAGGTCTGAGGGAAACCCAGCGTATTGCTAATGCCGAAAGGCGATACCGTCGGATCGCGCTGATAATAATACTTACCAGCGATGCGATCCTTATCGCTCCAGATATAGTCGACATTGCCGTTCGCCTGGTCGGCGGTGAATTGGGTCGCGGGACCTTGGACGAGAGCGTCATAACCCTGGGCGCTGGCCACAGTGGGATCGACGATCGTCGGCGATGGGAATAGATAGGCGCCGCCTGCCACCTTCGCATTCAAGATCGCGAGAGACACGGGGCTTATATTCGCGGCCGTGAGGCATGGGTTTGTTGGTGCGCCGCATGGTCCATTCGGATTCTCAGCGTTGGCAACCGCCGCGATGGCGGTCGCGCTTCGATCATCGGTCAGACTGAGGGGGACGTCGGCGCGAGACACCGAGCCGTCCAAATCGCGCACGCGCTGCCCTTGGTAGGAGCCAAAGAAGAATAGCTTGTCTTTGAGGATCGGGCCCCCGATAGTGGCGCCGAAAGTATTGCGCTTGAGCGTCGGAACCTTTTGATCGGCAGGGATGGTAGGGTCGGAATTGCGGAAAAACGGCGCGGCGTTCCAGGCGTCGGTCTGGTGATATTCGTACGCTTGGCCGTGAAAAGCATTGGTTCCGCTTTTCGTCTGCAAAGAGATATGTGCGCCGCTATACGCTCCCTCGGAGGCATCGTACATGGAGGAGTTGACATGCAACTCTTCGATCGTTTCCGGCGGTGGAGATGCCATCGCTTGACCGATTGCGTTATAAACCGACGTGCTGGTTTGAACTTCACCTCCCGCGGTGAAGTTCTCTCCGGTGTTCAAGACAAAGCGATTGGCACTAACGGAGCTGGATGACTTCCCGTTGAAAAGATTGTTCGTACTGATGCCGTTGACGTTGAAGCTGTTGCTGCTGTCGCGCTGTCCGTTCGCAAATATGTTTTGGTTGCCGAGGCCAGCATTCGTGCCTGAGCCGCTAAGAAGGTCTGCGTTTACTCCCGGACTGAGAATTGCCAATTGCGTGAAGCTGCCGGTGCCGAGAGGCGCGCTCTCAATCAACTCGGAACTCAACGTATAGCCGTTGGTGATGTCAGTTTGGTTCAGGAGGGGAGTCGAGGACACGGTGACCTCAGCCGAGACCGAGCCAGGTTGCAGGCTGACGTTGACGGTAGTCCTGCGATCGGCTTGAACCAAAATGTTGGAAAAAATTTCTGTCTTGAAACCGTCGCGCGAGACTTTAACTTCGTAGGTGCCGATCGGAAGGTCCGAGATACTGAAGGAGCCGTCTTCCTTGCTGGAAACGGTCTCTTCCAGATTCGTCGCAAGATTCTTAACTTTTATATCGGCTTTCGAGACCGTGGCTCCCGATGCATCTGTGATGCTGCCATT
>JAFAZL010000836.1 GCA_019239815.1 Acidobacteriota bacterium | reverse complement strand
AACGTCGATGAACTCGTTGACCTTGGCGCCCTTGGCTCCGGGAGTATCCGTCTCTGGAATGATCTGGTCGGTCATGATCACGACCTGCTTGTTCTGCTCTGGGCTCAGCGTGCGCAGCGTGTAGCTGCCGCTGCTGACCTTGTCCTGAGCTTCGCGGATGTGCGCGAGCAAGGTGGGCGGTAAAACAGGAATGGTTGCCCCAACCGCGAGCAACCTCAAAACGTCGCGACGCTGCATGGCTCCCCCTGGACACAACATGCTAGAAGCGAAAGGTCGAGTAAACGGTTACCTGCACTGATAGACGCCCGATTATCGGAAGAAGTTTCGAAGCGGGCCTCCCTGCGGAGGCTTATGGTAGCGCAGTGAGGGGCGGAGAGGAAGTGTAGGATGGCCGATGATTGCTCAGGTTGGTGAAGCGGAAATCTCTTCTCTTGCGTCGGTGAGTATGTGAGGTGTGAAGATGGCCACAGTTAGCCGGCGGGAATTCTTGAAGACGGCGGTCGCGCTGGGAGCGACAGGGGTATGGGGCGGACGGGTGGCGTTCGCGTCGACCATCGCATGGAAGGAGCGGCGCGATTTGTATCCGGAGGGCGTGGCGTCGGGCGATCCCGACAGCCACAGCGTACTGCTGTGGACTCGGCGGGCGACGATCGACGAGGCATTCATCGACAAACTGCACGTCGAGGTTGCCGAGGACGAAAAGTTTGAGCGCGTCGTGGCCAGCACCGACGCGCCGATCAGTCGGGACGCCGACTGGACTTGCCGGGTGCTGGTCGGCGGGCTGAAACCGAGGCATGTGTATTGGTACCGCTTCACGGATAAGTTGGGCGAAGGCAGTCGTGTTGGGCGGACGATCACCGCGCCGGACGAATCCGACACACGTCCGGTGAAATTCGTGTTTGTCAGTTGCCAGAACGCGACTCAAGGTGCACAGAACGCATACAGGCGCATGATTTTTGAAGACAAGCAGGCGCTCGAAGACGACCAAATCGGATTCATTTTGCATCTTGGCGATTTCATCTACGAGATCGTCTGGTATCCGGAAGACCGTCCGCAGGGGATGTACGATCGGAAGATTTTGGACGTAGTGCGCTACGCAAACGGCGAGAAGATTTCGGACTTTCACATTCCAACGGATGTCGACGACTATCGCGCGGCGTATCGCGGGTATTTGAAGGATCCGGACTTGCAGGACGCGCGGGCACGCTGGCCATTCGTAAATATGTGGGACAACCATGAATTTAGCTGGTTGGGCTGGCAGTCGCTGCAGATTTTTAACGGCAAGACTCGCCCGGCTCAGACGCGAAAAGTGGCGGCGATGCAGGCATTTTTCGAGTATCAGCCGGCTCGAATGTCGCGACCCAATTCGAGCTCGATGGAAAAATTCGTGCCGCCTCATGTTGTCGATACGCAGGTGACTTCGTTCGACGACCATGGACTCGGAATCGAGCAGAACAATTTGACGGCGCTTCGCAGCTTGAAAGGGTACCGCGCGATCCGTTACGGCAAGAATATGGAGTTAATCGTTTCGGACCAGCGGACATTTCGTTCCGAAGATCCGACGGGCATGAAAGAAGCAAAGGCGTTTTCGAGCGATGACTTTCCAGAGATGATGCCGCAGGAAGCGATGGAGATTCTCGATGCGGGCCGAACGTGGAACGGCGGCGAGCCGCCCGCGACAATTCGTTTCGGTGGCACGGATGTGCCAAATTTCTTCAAGGACCGGCCAGCGCAAACGATCCTGGGAGCCGAACAGAAAGCGTGGTTTCTGGAGAAGCTGCGTGCGTCGAAAGCAACCTGGAAAATTTGGGGCAACACAACCGCGACGCTCGACATGCGAGCCGATCCGCAGAATCTTCCGGCCGGCGCCGACAAACCGTGGCCGGGCGCCGGCTACGCCGGATTTGGCGGCGGCGACCACAGCACCGCCTACGTCGAGCGCGCAGAAATCTACGATTTTGTTCGCGATCACAAAATCACCGGTTTTGCGACCGTCGCGGGAGACCGTCACAGTTTTTGGGCAGGCTACGCCGCTAAGGCGCTGCCGCCAAAGAAGTTCGAGCCGGTGGGAATCGCGTTTGTGACGGGATCGATTTCAGCTCCCGGGCTCGTCGAGGCATTCGAGCACCGCTTTCCGAAGGACAACCAGTCGAGACCGCTATTTCTCGGTCAAGCCCCGTCCGACACGCGACCACAACCTACCGTCAACATAATGCTGAAGCACGGCGTGAAGTCCTGCCTCGAGTATGTGAAAACGGGCGACATCGCCGCCGCACGCGCAGTGTCGAATCCGGACAACGCGCCGCACGTTTCATTCGTCGATATGGGCGGCCACGGATATTCCGTCGTGCGTGTCACCACCGACGCCATCGAAACCGAATTTGTGTGCATTCCGCGCCCCCTGGAACGCAGCACAACGGACGACGGCGGACCACTGCGCTATCGCGCCAGATTCCGCACCCCAATGTGGAAGCACGGCGAAGCACCAAAAATGGAAGCGAAGGTTATCGAGGGCGAGCACGAGGCACGCTTCTCGATCTAATCGATACCATCGCATATGCAAAAAAAAAGGCCGCCAATCACTCAGCGGCCTTTCCGTCTTATCTGAACTTGTGAAATTGAGCTACTGCTTGGCTGGTTTCGCGGCAGGCTTCGCATCCGACTTCTCGTCGGGCTTCTTCGCTTCGTGATAGCCCGCCTTGACGGCGTCGGCTTCCGTCATGTACTGACCATGCTTGGTCTTCCCGTACCATTCGTCGCCCTCGCGGTGAAAAACCTTCGTCGAAGTGTTGACCCAAACTTTGCCATTACCGCCGCCCGGGGCCTGCGGGATCTTCGACGGATCAGGCGGTGCCTGCTTCGTTTTCTTCTTAGTCGTCGTGCTGCTCGTGGAGCTCTGCGCGCTGCCTGATGACTGCGCCGCCTGCCCGGCAACCGCAATCGACGTGGATGCAAACGCGAAGCCAGTAAACAGTGAAACGGACAGCAGAAGGTTCTTTCGCATCGGTCTTCCCTTCTCCTTTTGGTTTTGAACTATGACCTGGCCGTGGTTGGTGACGCCATCATACATGAGTCGACAATGACCGAATGCATGTTTAAGAGGGGAATTCTACCGCGCAGATTTATGTCCGAATCGAGATCGCTCAGCATGCCGCAAGGATGAGCAATGTCGCGTCATCGTGCCAGCGGTTCGCACAAAACGCTCCGGCAGTGGCGAGAATTTGGGTCTGGAGATGCTGCGCGCTTGCATCGCGGTGCTCGCGGAGAACTTGTATCAGACGGGCATCGCCGAACTCTTCGTCTTCGGCGTTGGCTGCTTCGGTCACGCCGTCCGTGTAGAGGACGAGCCGGTCTCCCGGTTGCATCCGCACAGAGCCATTTACGAAAGATTGATTCGGAAACGCGCCCAGGACTATGCCGCCATCAGTGAGCCGATCATGCGACCCATCGCGATGCATCACGATCGGCGGGTTGTGCCCCGCATTGACGTACCGCAGTATCCCTGCAGCCCCGTCCAACTGCGCATAAAAAAAGGTAATGAAGCGGTCGTTCGCCATGTTGCGGCACAACAACAAATTGAGTCGCATGCAGAGATCAGCGGGCGCAAGGTCAGCCGACGCAAGCCCCCGAACCGCAGCCTGCAGGTTCGACATCAGCAGCGCCGCCGGCAGACCCTTCCCAGCCACGTCCGCGATGCAGATGCCGATCGAACCCTGATCAAACGAGAGCACATCAAAATAGTCCCCGCCGACAACGCGCGCCGATTGCCACGCGCTTGCGATCTCATATCCCGCAAGCTGCGGAATCTCCTTCGGCAAAAACCCTTCTTGAATCGCCCGCGCCTCCGCAATCTCACGCTCATGCTGATGAACCAGCGAGGCCATCTCGTGCCGTGCCTGACTTTCACGAACAGCATTCTTAGCCAGCGCTCGACGCTCGCGGCCAATCGCGACTTGTTTCTCGAGGCTCGCGAGCAGCTTCGAATTCGTCCACGGCTTTTCGACGAAATCCGTCACGCCTCGCTGCATCGCCTCGACAGCAAGCCCCACCGTGGCCCAACCGGTCATCACAATGATCGGCGGAACATTCTCAATCGCATTGAGATGTGCGAGCAGGTCCAGCCCTTCCTGCCCCGATGTCGTGTCGCGCGCATAGTTGAGATCCATCAAGACCAGATCGAATTCGCTTCCAGCCACAGCTTCAAGAAGTTCAGCCGGAGAAGACACCGTTTCTGCGGTGTACCCGTTCCCTTTCAGGAGCAGCCGAAGCGCGAGTAGCACGTCGGGTTGATCATCGGCGATCAGGATGCGCGTTTGCATCTTTTTCGTTTCGTGGGACAGTTCTGCGGCTGCTGCTGCCATGATACAGGTAGCTCCGTTC
>JAFAZL010000582.1 GCA_019239815.1 Acidobacteriota bacterium | reverse complement strand
TTGATTGCGCCACTTTCCATTCAATCGAATCAATGGATGTAGATATTCGCCGGAGGCCTCAAATGAGTACCCGTAGGAATTTCTTCCAGAACGCCGCGGCATTCAGCGCCGCGCTTTTCGGCCTGACCGACCAGCTCAAAGCCCAGGCCCCGCCTGCACGCTCGCCAAATGTTCATACTCATCACACGGGTGTAGGAGCTGCGTCGCCAGGTCCGGCCGTCATCACGCCCGACGTTCCCGACCTTCCGTTCGAGCTCGACGGCAACGTCAAAGTCTTCCGTCTTACGAGCGAAGTCGTGAAGCGCAAAATCGCGCCATTTAAGACGATCGATGCGTGGGGCTACAACGGAAGCTGCCCCGGCCCGACGATACAAATCAATCAAGGCGACCGCGTTCGAGTCATCTTCGAAAATCGCTTACCTGAATCGACGACAGTCCACTGGCACGGCCTCGAAATTCCCATCGAACAAGACGGCGTCCCGTGGATCAGTCAGAAGCCGATTTCGCCCGGCGAAAAATACACCTACGAATTCAGCGTCCATCAGGAGGGTACGTTTTTCTATCACGCGCACAGCGCGATGCAGGAAATGCTGGGTCAGATCGGTCTTTTCATCGCGCATCCGGAAAAGCCCTACAAGCCGCGTGTCGATCACGATTACGCAATCGTTCTGCAGGAATGGGCCGTTCTGCCCAGCAACACCGTGCCAAATAGCGCGGGGATGGAGTTCAACTGGCTAACGTTCAACGGCGTTTCCGCTCCCGCGATTACGCCGATGATCGCGCGGCTCGGGAGCCGCATGCGGCTTCGTATCGTGAACCTGGGCATGGATCACCATCCGATTCATTTACACGGCCACCAATTCGTACAAACCGGCACGGAAGGGGGCCGCGCCCCGGAATCAAGCTGGTACCCGATGAACACCGTGCTGGTGGGGGTCGCGCAGGCACGAGTCGTCGAGTTCGAAGCGAAGTATCCAGGCTCGTGGATGGTTCACTGCCATCTTCCCCATCACATGATGAATAACATGATGGATCTGCTTCGGGATCGTCAGATCACCACCGCCGCGCAGACCGATCCCCAAGCGCTCAGCCAGATGATGACGCTTGCGGACAAGGTTGGATTCGAACACGTTCACCACTCACCGATCGCCGACAACGCGGAGGACGTAAAGGGCTTCCCGCAGGATGCGTTCATGGAAATGGGCATGGATTCCATCGTCGCCAAACCTGAAACGCACGGCCTCCCGGCAAATTGGTCTGCTGAGATGATGGGCATGATGACGCTGGTCCGCGTTCTGCCTGACGATCAATACGACGAGATCGTCCGCCTCCAACAGCAACGGAAATCTTCCGCAACTAAAAATCCCGCCGTCTCCGAGGAGCGCCATGAGCACAATTAAAATGGAGTGCGGCCGAGAACAAGACGGAAGGCCGGGGGCTCGCCGTGTGTTGCTCGTTCTCTTCCTATTCGTTCTGCCCTTCTCTCTACGTGCTCAAGACAAACCGATGCAAATGCCCATGCCTCAGGGCGAGCATCACCATGACCACGGTGAAATGACGCTAATCGTTCCCCACTATCCCGAACTAGGCCGTGCGCAACTCAATGCAAAATCGCCTCTCATCACCCTAGAACAAGTCCAATCCATCGCACGTCAAAACAATCCCACGCTCCGCCAGGCCCAAACCCAGATTCGCGCCGCGAAAGCGAGGCAGCAACAAGCCGGCCTATACCCCAATCCAGTGGTCGGCTACACCGGCGATGAAATACGCGGCGGGTCCGTTGGTGGCGGTAAAGAAGGGTTCTTCGTTGAGCAAACCATCGTCACCGGCGGCAAACTTCGCTTGAGCCGCGAAGTCTTCGGCAAACAGGCGCAACTCGCCACCATTGAAGCGGACGAACAACGCATTCGTGTCGAGTCAGCGGTACAGATGGCATTCATTCGCGTGCTCGCCGCTCAAGAAATGCTGGATGCCCGCCGCGATCTGGCGAAAATTTCGCAGGACGATGTCGACACCCAACGCCGTCTTTTCAATACGGGCCAGGCCGACGAAACTGAACTCCTCGACGCCGAGGTCGTGGCCGAACGCGCGCGCATGGCCGCACGCATGCAAGAAAATACGCTTCGCGAGGAATGGCGTTCGCTTTCCAGCGTCATCGGTCAACCCGAATTGCCGATGTCCACTGTCGGCGGGGAACTGGCGTCCGGCTGGCCCGAACTGAACGAAGATGCCGCCGTCGAAGCCATCACAAATCAGAGCCCTGCCGTGAAAATTGCGGAAACCTCGGCAAATCACGCACAGGCGCGTCTTGCACGTTCGCTGAAGGAACCGGTTCCCGACGTCACAGTTCGTGCTGGAATGGAATACAACAATGAATTGCTCGGCGGACTTCCCTTCTCGAAAGGGTGGGAAGGAATTGCTGAAGTCAGTCTCCCGATTCCGATCTGGAACCGGAATCAAGGCGACACCGCGGCAGCCCGCGCCGACATCGACCGCGCGGAGCAGGAAAAGCGCCGTATCGCGTTGACGCTGCGCGATCGAGCCGCAAGCGCCGTCGACCAATACGCCAACGCACGCCTCATGGTCACCGAATATCGAGACGCGATTCTTCCTCGAGCGAAAAAATCCTACGGATTGATGACTGAAAAATATGGATTGATGCTCGCCTCGTATCCGCGCGTCTTGGAGAGCGAACGCAAACTCTATGAGCTGCAGATCGAGTACATTGCCGCTCTCGAAGGCGTCTGGACCAACGGCATCGCCCTGCAAGGCTACCTGCTGACGGACGGCCTCGAGGCTCCCGCAGCGCCGGGCGAAGTCGATCGCCCGATCCGCGAAACCAACGTCCCCGCTCCCGAGCGGACCATGTCCCCGGGTGAAGCCATGCCCCGGCCATAGCCGGTGCGCGATTGACCAATAAATCGCGGCAGGATTTTGTCGGAGGACTCGCATCGACCTGTACCTACGGCCAGCTTCAGGCCCCCGTATCCCATGGGCCACACTAGTACCTTCGTCACGTTGCTGCACTGGAAGCCCTGTAGATAACGTGTTAACAGGGCGAATGGGAGAGTAGCGGCCGACGTGTGTCGGAAACCGCTCCGATTAGTCCACGTGTAAGCAGTTGACCAAGGATTTTTTCACGCCGGATTCGTGCGGCGTGTATCCGTATTTATGACGGCGATCCTCAAAGCGGGGCGTTACGAAATCGTTGGCGAACTTGGCCGCGGCGCCATGGGTGTCGTCTACAAAGCGACCGACCCGGTGATTGGGCGGCCTGTTGCGGTCAAAACGATTAAGCTCAGCGAGCAAGGCACAGGACTTACTCGTTCGGAATTGATTGCGCGTTTTCAAACGGAAGCACGCGCTGCAGGGCTCCTGACACATCACAACATCGTCGTCATATACGACGCCGGTGAAGAAGACGGTATCTTTTACATCACGATGGAATTGGTCGAGGGCAAGAGCCTTCAGACGCTGCTCGATGATGGGCACGCGTTTCCGCTTCCACGTGTGTTGCGCATCATGGAGCAGGCGTGCAACGCGCTTCAGTTCGCACACGAAAACAATATCGTCCATCGTGACATTAAGCCGGCGAACATCATGCTCACTGGCGACGATACGGTGAAGGTCACCGACTTCGGCACCGCTAAAATTCTGCAGTTCGGCACGGTGCAGCAAACCGCGCACGTGATGGGTACGCCCAGTTACATGTCGCCCGAACAGGTCAAAGGGCGTGCCGTTGACGGGCGCACGGATATTTTTTCGCTTGGCGTGATGTTTTACGAAATGATCACCGGGGAAAAACCGTTTCCCGGGGAGAGCATCACGACGGTCATCTACAAGATCGTGAACGAAGAGCCGGTGCCGCCGCGCACGATCGATCCAACAATTCAT
>JAFAZL010000475.1 GCA_019239815.1 Acidobacteriota bacterium | reverse complement strand
CGACGATGGCGCATCCCATAACGGGAAGCAGGAGCCATTTCAGGGGGATGACGTCAGCGGCGGCAAAGATGCCGGCGGTGATGAGTAGGGAATCGCCGGGAAGGAAAAAACCGACGAAGAATCCGGTTTCGATGAAAACGATGGTGCAGACCAGCGGAGCGCCACCGGTGCGAACTAGTTCTTTAAGTGCCTCTGGGTCATAGGCAGAGCGGAGCAAATGCTGAAGAAATTCGAGCAAGCCTCAGACTTCCTTTGTGAAAGAGTGGAGAGAGCTTGCGAAATGGGCGCAAACTCCAGCGCGCGCGAACCAACCACTGCCAACGCGTCACAACTTATACGGTAGCAGAAAAGAGAAAGATCCTCTCGGCATTCGTACCAGAGAAGCCCCAATGAGCTCAAAGGGCCGTTCCACATCCAGGAATTCAAACTCGGGGAGTGCAAGCGTGTCATCGAGTGGCCTCCGCCGCTTCTACTGACCATGGCTACCCGCCACTAGCAACATGCTTTGCAGATCGGATTCCAGACTGCGAGCGTCCATCTCAACGCGTTCCAAGAATTTTTGAATACGCGGGATCGCGCGAAGAGCGACCATCTTGCCTGCTTCGATGGCTTCGTCGGCACGATCGAAATCATCCCAGGCGATGGAGTGAACGTCGGGGCGGAGCACGAGGTTAGCGTGGCGCTCCCACGCCTCGAGCTGATGTTTTTGAGCCGCGCTGACTGCGCGCGCGACGACTTGAAAGATGTTTGAAGGTGCTCCGCGGTGGCCGTCCTGAATTCCAACCTGAACACCAAGCACAAACTCGGCGCCGAGCTTACGTGCTGCCAGGGTGGGAACTGGGGCGACGAGGCCGCCATCGACCAGACAGCGGGTTCCAATACTGACCGGCTCGAACAATCCCGGGAAAGCGCAACTTGCGCGAATGGCGTCCTTGAGGTCGCCGTGGGTGAGGACGACCGGCTCGCCATTATTAAGGTCGGTTGCAACGACAGCCAGCGGGATGCGCAAATCTTCGAAATGTTGCGAGTCGAAAACGCGGTCGATTAGATCGCCGAGGCGATGATTGCTGGCGAGGCCTAGGCGCGAGACGCTCCAGCGACCGATGTCACGAAACTTGAGAGTGCGGCACGTAGCGATGATTCGCGCCAGCGGAGCGCCGCTCGCATAAGCCGCGCCGAGAATGCTGCCCACGCTCGTGCCCGCGATGCAGGAAATCGGGATGTGATTCTGCTCGAGAACCTGAAGAACACCGAGGTGCGCGAAACCGCGCGCAAAGCCGCCGCCGAGCGCGATACCGATGCCTGGCCGATTGGCCAGCTGTGCTGTACTGTGCGGTCCGGCGTGGGGTTCACGTATCACGGGGGAAGTATCGCAATCGCCCACTGCGGGCGGCGATAGTTCTCGCGTCCCGAATGACCAGTACGTTTGTACCTTTAAGAAATTCTCACAAAAAGCGGCTGTCAGAAGGGACAGGAGTACGTCCTTACTACGCCGGTACCCTCGCTGTACCATTTGCAGTTTTTAAGCTGTAAGCGATTCTGCTTGCGTCAGGACGGACCGCAAGAGCGACGGAGTAGATCAGTCCTGAGGGGGCCAGCGAAATGGACATGGCATACGCAAGTTGGATCGGATTGCCAGTGGTTTTGCAGGTGGTCTTGGGTGATATCAAGGTGCCCCTGCGCGGGAAGCTGCTGAAGGACAAGGGCGAAACGGTGCGAATCCGCATCGATGGCTCGGATATCGACATTTATAAGACGATGATTTTGGCGGTGGAAGAAGACGCGATGGTGATGCTCCCGGCGTAAGGGTCGTTATTAAGGAGACCAGTGATGAACAACCAAGTCCCCAAATATGTGACCTGCGGTCGAGCGGCGCTGTTGCTGGGAATTCCGGAAGAGGAATTGAGCCGGATTTCGACGCAGTCGGGCCTCGGTCATACCGAGTGCGCTGGCGATGAAACCGAGACGTTTTTCACGTACGACGAGCTACGACAGATTTGCTTGATTTCGACGCACCAGGTGAACTGACCGGCGTCAGACGAGTTTCCTCCGGCCCCCCTCAGCAGTAAGCCCCCACCCCCGGCGCTCCTCCCCCCAGGAGCGTCGGGGGTTTCCTCTTCTGGTGCGATCTTTGGACTAACGGAACTACTCATCCGGGAGCAAACGAAAGCCAAACCAGAATCCTGCAAACGCCAGGGAACCCAACACCACCACGCCGAGAACGTTCGGCCAGAAGCTCACGCCGGGGTTCCCAAAATCCCCAAGAATCTCGAAAGCGTATCCAAGCGGCAGCAGACTCCCGATCATTACGGTGACACCAAGTATTGCGCCAGTCGTTCGTTTGGCAGAGTGGCTCATCGCACGTTTACCGGTATCTGAGAGCTAAAGTTCAACTGCTCTCGGAGTAGCGGGTGGCTTCGCGCAGATGGGCGATCAGGAGGCGGATACTGTCGGCGAGCTGGACGACCTCGCCTTCGCCCTGGATGTCGAATTCGATTTCGTAGTTGCCGGCGGCGGCGTGGTCAACGGCCTCTTTCAGACTGAGCAGCGGCCTCACTACCTGCCTGGGCAACGTAAAGCTGATCCAGATGCTCACCAGCAGCGTAATTGCGGAAACGATCGACAAGGACCACTCCGCGGCGGAGATGAGGCGGCGCGCCTTGCGATGGTCGTGTTCGACCCGATCCCAACTTTTTGCTTCGAGCTTACCCGTCATGGCGAGGACTTCCTGACCGGTGCTCTGGAGATCGACGGTTATGTGCCGAAGAGCGGGGTCGCCTTCCTGGACGGTTTTGGTAATTTGAGCGTCGAAGGAGCCGACGCGATTGCGGAGTTCGTCGACGAGTTGGGCCCGCGTCTTGAAGCGTTCGCTTTTTAGAAGATTGTCGAGATCTTTCTCGTAGGTCATCAGCACGGCGTCGATGCGGTCGGCGGGCGCCTGGCCGGGCTGGCCGATTACCGTTACGGCGGCTTCAAAGCGTTCGTTATAGCGGCCGAGTGCGGCGAGCGTTTCCTGCGTCATCGCTTCGTCGGAGGGCTGGAGATCGCTGATGGCGCTCATGATCTGCTCAATTTTTTGGATGGAGTCGCGGTTGGCTTGGAGAGACGCAGGATCGTAAAGAAGGAGATAGTTGCGCTCGGCGTGGCGCGCTTCAAGCATGGTGATGGATGCTTGTTGGGCGAGGGTGGCGGCAGGGGCATCGAAGCTGACGATGCGGTCCACGATCCAGCCAATTTCGAGAAGGTAGTAGATCGCGAGGAAGATGACCGGAACGAGAATGAGGCGGACGATGGCGAGGCTGTAGCCTACGCGTTTACGCAGCGAGGCACCGGGGGCAAGCACTTGAAAACGCCTGCGGATACCGGCACCAGACCGTCGGATGCCAAATTTCATAGCCCAGCCCTCCCGCTGGAGATGGGTAGGAACATATAAGTGAAAGTGTACCTGAACTAACGGGCAGGGGAGGGATGGAGGGCTTGTCCGTTCCGTGCGGAATAGATGGAGTTTCACGCAAAAAGAGCCGGGCGTGATGAATCCGCGCGCCCGGCCTTTTGACGAATCCCGGATTGGATCCAATCAGGGATTGATGTCTTGCTTCTGCTCGGCTTTGGCGATCAGGCCCTTGATTTGACCTTTGGCGACATCGGGGCAAGTCTGAAGCGCCAGGTTGAGTTCCTTGACGGTAGTCGGGAAGTCGCCTTTGGCTGACGCGATGCGGGCGATTTCGCCGTGCGTATACCATTCGTTGGGCCGCTTTTTAATGTTGATTTGGAAGATGGCGAAGCCTTCATCCTGTTTCTTCTGAAATTGCAAGCCGCGGCCGTAGGCGTGAAGCTGGAAGCCCGACGCGACGTCAAACGCTTTTGCCCTCAGCGCGGCTGCTTCTTCCTTCTTTCCTTGGGCAGCCAGGATTTCAGATTTGTTGAGCAGGTTGTCGAAGCGCTCTTCGGCAAGGATCGAGCGGTCTTCCCAGGCGATGGCCTGATCCAGATTTTCTCCAGTGTCGAGCAGCCACAATGCGGCTTCGTCGTAGCCGGCCCACGAGAAGCCGCCGACGCTGCGAAGCTGATTCTTGATGCTGGCGAGGACGATCTTGTTTACATCAGCAGAGACGTGGAACGGCACAGAAGTCTTCGCCCAGCGCAGAGTCACTGCCGTTGAGTCGGGCTTCACATCTTCGAATGTGTAGGCAAGCGCTTCCTCGTATTCACCGGCTTGCGGCTTCACGGTGACGCGAAGGGCATCTTCCTTTTCGTCGTAGGTGAAGCTGCCCCACGAAGTGGAATTCTTTGAGAAAATGACCGTCCATTGATCGGCCGCGGGGATCATGTGAAGCCCGTAGGTGCCGGCTGCGAGCGGCTTGCCTTCGACGCTCACGTCGTCGGTAAAGGAGATTACGGTGTTTTCGTTCGCGCCGGCGCGCCAGACCTGGCCGTACGGAATCACCTTGCCGAAGAGGTCACGGCCGCCGGCCAGCGGACGGCAATAGTTCACCGTGATGTCGGTGAGGCCGATGCGCTGCGTGACAATCGAGCGCTGGCTCAGAGTCGGAAGCTTGAGTTCGGTGGCCTGGGATCCGTTTTTGAATTGCGCACTGGCGGGTACGGCAACGACTGTAGACGCAACGAGAAGACACAAAGCGAGACGCTTAACGGTTTGCATGCACACCCTCTCTTGATCACATCGCGGAACGGATGTCTGCCAACACCGAGCATCGGCCGCGAGAATGTTGTTGCTGTGTGCATAGACGGACTACTTTTGGCGGCGTGAGCAACGGTTACTGGTGGGCCTCAAGGGCTCGGGCTACCGTGACTATCTGAGGAACCTCAGGGAAATTCGAGGGAATGATGTTGCAGAGTGGGCTACAGTGAATGGAAACCCGGCGAAGTGGCCTTGAATCAAACATTACAGAAGAAAATATGTGTGAATCTGGACCGGAAAGTCGATGGGAGGACATGAATAGGATGAAGGTCACGTTTAGAGTTTCAGGTTTGGGGCGAGTGCTTTCCCTGGTGATGCTATGCCTCACGTTCGCGGCTTCGTATTGCTACGGACAGCGCCCGCAGAACCAGGTGCCACCGACAAGCGGAAGCAAGGTGTTGGGCGAAGTAAAGCTTGCTGGCGTGTCGAAAGTAGAAAAGGATTCGGGGGTTTGGGTGGATGGGAATTATGTCGGTTACTTGAAAGAATTGAAAGGCGACAAAAAGTTGTTGCTGCTGCCTGGGGAGCACGACATCGCGGTGCGGCAGTCGGGCTACGACGATTTTGAGCAGAAGGTGGTGGTCGAACCGGGGC
>JAFAZL010000447.1 GCA_019239815.1 Acidobacteriota bacterium | reverse complement strand
GCCGCTTGGCCCGCTGAATTTGCGCCGCCAACGATGAACACCGTCTCGCCCTTACACGCCATCGCCTCGGACGTGCCGCCGCCGTAATAGACGCCCGCGCCCTGCAAGCGTTGGATGCCCGGAATATCCAGCGTTCGCCATTGCACTCCCATCGCTAACAGCAGGGCGTGACACGAAATCTCCGCGCCATCGCCCAACTTCAGATAACGATAAGGGCCGTCGATGCGAATACTCATTGCCTCTTGCGGCGCAAGAATCTCGACATCGAATCGTCGCGCCTGGGCCACCGCACGTCGCGCCAAATCCGCCCCGCTTAGTCCCGACGGAAATCCCAAATAGTTCTCGATCCGCGAACTAAGCCCCGCCTGCCCACCCGGCGCCTCGCGCTCAATCATCACCGTCTTTAGACCTTCCGATGCGCCATACACCGCCGCCGCCAAACCCGCCGGCCCTCCGCCGACAATCGCCAAATCATAAAAATTGGTCTGAGCGTGTGTTCGCAAACCAATCTTGTCCGCAACAACTTGCTGCGTCGGTTCCGCAATCCTCTGCCCATCCGGAAATAGAATCAGCGGCAGATTCTCCGCCTCGGGCCCGAGCGACTCGCAGAGCCGTCTCACATCCGCATCCGACGCCGCCACTTCGACATCGATCCACTGATACGGCACTTGATTCCGCGCCAGAAAATCCCGCAATTCATACGATCGCGACGACCATCGCGTACCCAGAACCCGAATCCCCTCGTACGGCGGCCGAAACTGCGACGCCCAATCGTGCAATAGATCGTCAATCGCCGGAAAAAGCTTCTCCTCCGGCGGATCCCAGGGCTTCATCAAGTAATAGTGAATGCGCGCTTCATTGATCGCATCGATCGCCGCATTCGTATCGGCATAAGCCGTCAGCAGCGCGCGTTTGGCTTCCGGATGGATGTCCATCGCTTCCGCAAGAAATCCGACGCCATCCATCTGAGGCATGCGCTGATCGGCCAGGACGAGCGCAACTGGATTGTTCCGCGCTTTCAGCTCACGCAAAGTCGCAAGTCCCGCATCACCCGAGCCGGCGCGCATCACTCGATAGGTCTGGGCATAGTGCCCGCGCAAATCGCGCTCAATCGCGCGCAGCACTTCGGGGTCGTCATCGACTGTCAACAAAACAGGCTTCGGCATGGTCCTTGGGATGAAAAAAGCCGCGTGTAGGTTACTCTCTTTTTCGCGGTGCTTCTTTTTGGTTTCATTCTCACGCTACAATTTGTTCGTCGATATGTCCAGCGCGCTGCCGGCAGCCATCGCCATGTTGAGTTCGGCGGACCCGAGCGAACGCGCGGCCGGCGCCCGAGAGATCTTCCGCGCCGGGCGCGAACTCGCCGACGCTGCTTCGCGCGAGTGGCGCGCTGATCCCGACTTTTCCCAGCTTCTGGTGGGCTTTAGCGCGAGCGGGCCTCAGTGCACCGTCGGCCTTGCCGTAACACCCCTAACTTTCGAAGCCATTCACAGGGCCAACGGCTCCCCCCAACTCGCCGAGGTCCCGCCCGACCAGGATGCCCGCGAGTTCGAATTGCATTTCGGCACAGACCCAGATACCGACCCAGCTGAACGCGCAGGCGTAGTGCTCGACATCCTCACCAGCCGCGACCCACACGGCAACGGCGCAATCGCTCGCTATCTTTCGAAATTTGGCGAAGGAATCCAGCAGGTCGAATATCGCTGCCGCGACGTCAATGCCGCGACCGCGCTGATACGGAAGAAATTTAGCGTCGAGCCCGTCTATCCACAAGCGCGCCCCGGCGCCGACGGCACCCGCATCAATTTCTTCCTCGCGCGCACTCCAAGCGGCGAAAAAGTCCTGATCGAACTCTACGAGAAGTAATCGCAGAAGCCACAGGCCTCGCCGCGTCTATTCTTGATAATTCTGTATCTCTCGCGAAGCCCGCAGCACCTCACCCACAGTCCAAGCCTGCGCAATCGCCCCGTGCGGCGTGAACGGCGAGTCGCCTTCAAAAATCTCGCCCAGCGTCCCGAGCCCATACATGTGCACCGAGATTCCGAGCGGCTCCAGAAATCGCAGCGCCTCATCGGGATCGCCATAAACGCGCAGATGCGCCAGCACAAAGGGTCCCAGCAGCCATCCCCAAACCGTGCCTTGGTGATAGGCGGAATCGCGATCGCTCGGACCGCCGGCGTAGTGCCCTTTATAACCAGGCTCGCCGGGAGCCAGGCTCCGCAATCCGTACGACGTCAGCAAATGTTTCGCGCACATATCCACGACTGCGCGTTGTTGCTCTTCGTTCAACGGTGAAACCGGCAGCGAAACCGCGAACAGTTGGTTGGGCCGCAACGACGCATCAT
>JAFAZL010000442.1 GCA_019239815.1 Acidobacteriota bacterium | reverse complement strand
TGCGGTGAAGCAAGACTCCTCCTTGGGCACGTTCAGAAGCGAGTGTTGCAAAAGCGGTTGGCATTTTAGCGCCGAGGCTGCTTCGATGTAACAGCAACCTGCAATCGTTAAAAAATTTCGGTTACTGTTTCGCGTGGCTGCGGATGGCGACGAGGGAGAATTGCTCGACCTCGGGGACGTGGCCTTCGGAGTCGGGTTTGCGATCGACCGGCTTCATCTGCTGGACGACGGTTGTCGCTGGAAGGACTTTGCCGAAGAATTTTTTGTAGACGTTCGCGAAGTCGGAGGTCTCGGAGAGGTTGTCGAGATAGATGACGGTGGAGACGACAGTGTCGTACTTCATGTCGGCTTCTTCGAGATTGTCGAGCTGATTGCGCATGGATTGGCGCGTTTGGTTGGGGACGTCCTGGATGAACATGCCGAGGTTGGTGCCGGGGATGAAGCCGCTTTTGGCGGAGCAGTAGAGAGTGTCACCGGCGAAGACGCAGGGGCTGGCGGTCGGGCTCGGTGGCATGTTTTTCGGCTTGATCGAACGGCGCTGGCTGATGTCGCGCACGGAGATGCCGGTGTAAGCGATGTGGGCGCCTTCGGGGAGGCTGCTGGCCTCGATGGTGGCGCGGCCTGGAGTGTTGCCGAATTCGAAGCGCGCGGCGTAGGCCTTGTTCATGACGTTGTGGGGGATTTCGTCGGTGAGGTAGGGATTGACGAAGACCATGTTGGCGAGCGTGAGGCCGGCAGCTTCGTTGACGGCTTTGAGGCCGTCGAGTGCGAGGTTGACTTGGGCGGCTGGATCGGATGGGATTTTGCCGGTGACGGGATCGATGCCTGGCATGTTGGAGATGAAGAGGCGGTCGTGGGTCAGCATGCCCCATGAGAAGGCTTTACTTGGTTTGTAGTTCGGGGGCGTGACGGATTTTTTGCCGGTGAGGTCGCGGACCGCCATGGCGGTGATTTGGATTGATGAATCGGGATTGGCGGCGACTCCGAGGATTCCGCGCGCGGGGGGATCTTTCGGGAAGTAGGCGGCGAAGGCCTGATTAAGGTCGGAGTATTTGGTCGTGTCGTCCATGTAGGCCTGGACGTAGACGATGTTTTCTTTTGTTAGGCCTGCGGCTTTGACGAGGGCTTCGATGTTGTCGAGGCACTGTTTGACCTGGTCGGAGTAGCTCGACGGAGTGCTGCCGTCGGCGCGGTGCGGGCTCTGGCCGGAGATGTAGACGTAGTCGCCGGCGTCGATGGCTTGGGAGCCGAGGGCGTCGGGCTTTGCGGGGACCTGGCTCGATGTGATCGGTTTGAATAACGCTTGTGAGTTTGCGGTCGGGCTGATTGCAGCCAACGCCATCGATCCGACGCAAGCGACAACGCCGAGATACGGCCTCATGATTTCTTGGCTTTCTTTTGCGCTTCACCGAGAAGCTCGCGAAGGCGCTTGCCGACGATCATTTCTTCGCCGTCCTGAATGGTCATCGAGACGAGTTCGATGTGATCGATTTTCGGGCGCGGCGCTTTGCGCGTCGGCTTCTGCATACCTTCGTGGACGGCGGGAACGAGGCTCGGGTTGTCGGCGCCGAGAACTTCGATGCAGGGATCGCTCTTACGAAGAGCGAAGACGCAGTCGTCGATGGAGTAGCCCCAACCTTCCAGATCCCAGTACACGCGCAGAGTCGGATAGCGATTGCCGTCGTCGGGGACGAAGACGTCGGTTCGAACGCCGGGAACCGTTTCGACGAGTTTTGCGATTTTGTCGATACGAGCGCGCCATTCGGCTTCCTGCTTTTTCTCATCAAGAGTGAGCCAGTGTTCAACGGCTGTGAGGCAGCCGATGATTTCTTCTTTGCCGACCTTCATGGCACGGCAGACGGCGCCTTCCCAGGGAGCGGAGTTTCGAACACCGGCGTCGATGAGATCTTTGCGGCCGAGGAGGACGCCGCTGCACTGCGGGCCGCGGAGACCTTTGCCGCCGGAGAAAGTGTAGAGATCGATTTTCATCTGGGCGTAGAGCTTGAGGTTCGAGGCGGGCGGAATGCCGGCAGCGTCGTCGAGCAGCATGGGGACTTTGTGGTCTTTGGCGATGGCGACTTCCTTGACGAGTTTGTCGCCGAGATCGGTGGTGTAAATCATGGCGGTATTGTCGTTGATGGCGTTGGCGATCTGGTCGGGGCCTTCGACGAGGACGAGCTTCGCGCCGGTGAGGCGAATTGCGCTGTCGAACGCGCTGCGGCCGCCGACCATGACGACTTCGTGCCTCATGCCGGTGGTGTCGGGGAGCTGCCAGATTTTTGCGCCGTCGGTGCCGGCCATGCACGCGGCGGTAGCGGTGGCCATGGCGCCTGCAGCGCCGCTGGTGATCATGCCGGACTCGGCGCCGGTGAGCTCGGCGAGTTTGCGGCCGACACCTTGTTGGAGCTCAACCATGTTCACGAAGTGCTTGCCCGCTTCAATAGATGCTTCGCGGACTTCGGGGAATTCGAGCGATCCGCTGAGATACGTCCACGTGCCGCGACAATTGATGACGGTGCGGACGCCGATCTTGGCGTAGGGATTTTCCTTCGCGAGGCCGACTGCAGCGAGCGATTTGGCGGAGAGATCCTTTGCGGTGATCTGCGCCAGAAGCGGCGAAGCGGCAAGCAGTTTCATGAACGAGCGACGATTCGAACCGTTACGAGTGATCATTCGTTTCTCCGGGCTGAGATTATTTCTTGTGCTTCTCGAGCGATGGGTCTTTGGAAAACATGATGGTGCCGAAATTCTCGGGGACGTGATTCGGGTCACGATTGACAACACAGGTCTGCTGCCAGCACATGAAGTGACGCTGCGGATCTTCGCCGAGACCGTCGATGCGATAGAGATTGGCGCGCCACATGGTGCCGTTCTTGATGCGTTGGTCGCTGACGGATTTGAGCGGGACGCGTGCGGCGGCGTACCAGATGTGGTTGGCTTCGTCGATGCGGCCTTGATGTTCGAAGCCGGAGTTCCACTCGGCACCGTAGGTGTCGTGGTCGAGATCGATGGCGAGATCGACCCAGTCGCCGGTGGGAGCGATTTCGAATTCACGATAGTGGCGGATGTTTTGCCAGTCATCGCCGAGGAAGAATTCGACGACGTCTTTGTCCCAGAGCTTGAGACGGTCTTTGCTGTTGTCGGCGGGGAGCCAGAGATTGAGCACCTTATAGGGCGAGACGAAGAGGAGGTAGAGGTCGGTGTCGGTCCAGAAGCCGCGGACTTCGGTTTTTAGGTCGGGGTAGCTAATTTTGTCGGTGCAATCTTTTTCGATCCATGCGGATGCAGCGTTAGCCCAAGTAGGCGAGTGAGGATCGGTGTTGAGTTGGGGCGAGCCAGAGACGTAAGGGACGGTGAGTGACGCGGTTGGCAGTGTGACCTGGCAAACGTCGATGGCAAAAGCGGCGATCGGCAGAGCTAGAAGAATGAGGATGATTCGAATCGTTTTCATCAGTTATGGGTGGGGCGCGTTGCGAAGTTCGGGCGAGATGGCGTAGGCCTTGTCGAGCTCCGCGTGCGCCGCATCCTCCTTTCCTTCCTGGTGAAGAGTGAGAGCGAGATTGTAGTGAGCCTCGGCGTATTCGGGTTTCAAATGGATCGCCTCGGAGAATTGTGTTTGCGCGCCGGCGGTGTCTCCGGATTGCAGAAGCATGAGGCCGAGATTGTTGTGGCCCTCGGGGAAGTTTGGTTCGCGGCGGACGAGTTCGCGGAACACGTTGGTGGCGGCGGGGAGGTCGTTGTTCTGGCTGAGCACGAGTCCGAGCTGGACGCGGGCGTCGGTGTATTTGGGATCGAGCGTGATGGCTTCATTGAGTTCGGGGATGGCTTGCTGCGGCTGGCCGGCTTGGGCGAAGGCGAGGCCGAGATTGTAGTGGGCTTCGGCGAGGTCGGGATCGGCGAGGACGGCTTGGTGGAATTCTTCGATGGCGTGTTGCTGATCACCCTGGCGCCAGGCGATCAGGCCGAGGCGCGAGTGGACTTGCGCGTAGTCTGGCTGGAGCTCGAGGGCTTTGGCGTACGAGGCTTGGGCTTGTGCGATGTCGCCTTTTCGTTCTTGCGTCAGGCCGAGGTAGTAATAGCCGGTGGGAAGGGAAGGAGCTTCTTTAATTGCGCTTTCGAATTGCGATTGCGCCTGGTCGAGTCGCTCGGCTTTCAGTTCGTCGACTCCCTTAATAATGAGCATCTTGGCTTGGGCGAGATGAGCGCGGAAATCGTGCAGGCCGTTGAGTTCATTGAGCTCTTTGTTCGAAGCATCGGTCTGACCCTGAGATCGGAGAGCGATGCCAAGAGCGTAGTGGGCTTTTTCGAGGTCGGGCTTGATGGCGATGGCGCGCTGGTAGGCTGCGATAGCTCCAGCGTTGTCGCCGCTGGCTTTGAGCTCCATGCCGAGGTCGTATTGCGTTTCGGGGTCGTTGGGGTCGATCGCAACGGCTTTGCGGAACTCGGCTAACGCGGCTGCGTGATTGCCCTGACGGCGGAGCGTTACGCCGAGCACTGCGTAGGCACGCGCGAATTTTGGATTGAGCGCGATTGCCTGGCGGAACTGGGCGGCGGCGAGATCGAGCTTGCCAAGTTGACCTTCGACGAGACCGAGTTCGAAATGGAGTTCGGCGGATGACTTTGTGGCGATGGCTTTTTTGAGTTCTGTTTCGGCGCCGGACGGATTGTTTTGTTGGATATCGATGCGGGCGATGAGTTCGCGGGCGTTGATGTTGGCGGGATCTAATTGGACGGCGCTTTGTAGTTCTTTCAGCGCGGTAATTTGATCGCCGAGTTCGAATTGCGTCGCGCCGAGAGCGAAATGCGCCTCGGCCCATTTGGGTTTGAGACGCAGGGCTTCTTGAAATTCTTCGGCAGCTCGCTTGGGCTCACCCTTGTATTTCAACGTGAGGGCGAGATTGAAGTGAGTGTCGGCGTCGTTGGGTTCCAGTTCGAGAGCTTTGCGGTAGGCATCGATGGCGGCATCCCAGGATTTCTGCCGCGACAGCTCAATGGCTTGCTTGCGATAGGTTTCGGCGGTTTGGGGGAAGCACGGAGCGGAGAGGAGAAGAACCGATGCCACCAGAATCACCGTTCGACTGCCGAAGTAGAACAACAAGTCCGTCCTGTTTCGTTACCAAACTCATGACCGGAGCGTCCCGGCAGGTAAGCGAGTGAGCTATGAGCGCGTTGTGGTGCGAACGCGCCGATAACTCTGATCGAAGCTCTGCGGCGACGCAACGCCTACGAGCGAAGCGGGCACGCAACTTCGTGCCCGCTCGCCCCTACAGCTACGTCTGAGGCAGCGACTACCAGTAGAACTTGGCGCTCACTTGACCGATGCGCGGATCGCGAGCGTTCGTGACAATTCCAAATGTAGAGGCGTTGCTGATATTCCCACCCGGATTGAAGAATTGGGCATGGTTGAAGATATTGAAAAATTCCAGTCGGACGTCGAAGGCGTAGTGCTCACGGAGCACTGTGCGCTTGCTAATGCCGAAATCGGTGTTGTTGAATCCGGGACCATGGAAGAAACGGCGGTTAGCGGTCCCGAACGTTCCAAGAACGGTGTTGGTCGCGAATGCAGTGGGCAGGAAAAAGCATCCTGTTCCGTCGGTGGTTGGGCAATTGGGATTCGCCTGCCGTGGATTCACGGTTACCACGGGGCCCACCAGGTTAGGCATATCAGTGGATGAGCTCCCGGCCAGCGACGCATCTCCACTGGCCTGGTTCAGCTGGACAGGGAATCCGGTTGAAAAGCGCGTAATTCCTTGCATCTGCCAGCCTTGGGTCAAGCGCTTTGGTGCGCCACCGAAAGCACGATCAAAGGGTATGGACCAGATGTAACTGGCCACGAAATTGTGTCTGATGTCGCTGGAAGATAGTCCGCGGCTCAACTTAGGATCCGCAAAATTCACTAGATCGTTGAAGGCCGAGGAATCGTCCAGGCCTTTGGCAAAGGTATACGCCGCCAGGAATGTAACATCGCTGGCTTTGCGCTCCACCGTGACCTGGCCAGAGTTATAGATCGAATTGGCGGTGGTGAAGGTGTAAGTGTTGCCGCCACCAAAGCACACCTGGATCGCAGAGCCGGGACAGAAATTAGTGGCGTTGATTGCGTGCCTTGTTCCGTAAACGCACCCTGGGGTGAATGTTGTAGCGCCCAAGCAGGAAGCTGTGGCCGTCGGCAACTGGAAAACGTCGTTCTCTCCGCCCGGTCCGCAGCCGACAGTGCCCCCGGTCACATCCATGGCCCCTTGTGCGGTGAGTTGCATGCAAAGAGCGGCGCTGCCCGGGTTGGAGTCCTGCTGCGTGATCAGGCGGTGCCCCTCGGTTCCAACGTAGGCGAGCGTCAGCACGGTATTCTTAGTCAGCTGACGTTCAATCGATAGGTTGAAGTGTTCCGCGTACGGCAGCCTATTGTGAATGCCATATCCCGGAGAAAAGTTGATCGGTTCGAATTGCGAAAAGTCCAAGGTCTTATTGGATGCGGCGCCCGGAATTGGCAGCGTGTAGGGAAAGCGCTGTCCAAGCGATTGACCCGTTGCTCGAGTCAGGAACGGTTGGTCAAACAGGACCGACAAGGGAGATTGCCAATACAGCCCGAAAGGAGCGTCTGCAACCTCGTAGAAAAGGTTCAAATCCTCGACGGACGTGTAGTAGATGCCGTACGCCGCTCGAACGCTGGACTTGCCCGGTCCGCCAAAGATTTTGCCCAAAAGTCCGTCGCTAAAGCCCGGCGAGTACGCTACCCCGAGACGTGGCGCGAAATTGTTGTATCGCGTGGGGGCGAGCGTCAAGGGAATGCCCTTGTCGCCCGGATAAACTAAGCCCTGAGGAGCGAGAGGAAAGACTGTGGACTGGACCCCGGGCTCCCAAGGCTGAATCTTTCC
>JAFAZL010000323.1 GCA_019239815.1 Acidobacteriota bacterium | reverse complement strand
GAGCAGCGCGAGCTCAACGAGATCAATTCGAGCATTTATTGCTTCTCGCTGGACAAGTTGTGGCCGGCGTTGGCGCAGGTGAAGCCGAACAACAAGCACAAAGAGATTTATCTGACGGATGCGGTGGGAGTGCTGGCGTCGAAGGGCGAGACCGTGCTGGCGCAGATTGCGCCGGACTCGCGCGAGGTGCTGGGCTGCAACACGCGTGTGGATCTGGCTGAAGTCGATGGGATTTTCCGCGAGTGGAAGCGGAATGAATTGATGGCTGGCGGCGTTTCGATTCAATTGCCGCAGACGGTGGTGGTGATTGGACACCAGGCCGAGCAAGTCGCGGCAGTTGTCGAGCCGACGGTTGCGAGCACGGTTTTGCAATTTCCGCAGCATGGCACGGGGCACGCAATGCAGGTGGCGCGGCGTGCCATCGGCGGGACAAAGATTGCCGTGGTGTTGCCAGGTGATGCGCCGCTGATTCGGACGGAGACTTTGCGCGCGTTGGTAGCAGCGCATCGCGCGGGGAATGCGGCGGTAACGATTTTGTCGGCGGTGGTGAGCGATCCGTCGGGCTACGGGCGAATTCTGCGGAAGTCGGAGACGCAGGTTGGAGCGATTGTCGAAGAGTCGCAGCTTGCTCCCGAACAGCGCGACATCAACGAGATCAATTCAAGTATTTATTGCTTCACGCTCGACAAATTGTGGCCTGCGCTGGCTCAAGTGAAGCCGAACAACAAGCACAAAGAGATTTATCTGACGGACGCGGTCGGAGTACTGGCGGCGAAAGGCGAAACCGTGCTGGCGCAGATTGCTCCGGACTCGCGTGAAGTGCTGGGCTGCAACACGCGCGTGGATCTGGCGGAGGTGGATGGGATTTTCCGCGAGTGGAAGCGGAATGAGTTGATGGCGGGCGGCGTTTCAATTCAGTTGCCGCAGACGGTAGTGGTGGATTCGGACGTGACCGCCGGCGAAGATTCGCTGGTTGAGGCGAACGTGCAATTGCTGGGGAAGACGAAAATCGGCGCGCGGTGCATCGTGCGCACCGGGAGTGTGCTGAAGGATGCGGTGCTGGGCGACGACGTGATCGTGGAGCAGCACTGCGTGGTCGTGAATTCGCGGCTGGATGAAAAAGTTTCTATCGGGCCATTTGCGCGGCTGCGGCCGGACAGTCATTTGAAGTCCGGCGCGCACGTCGGCAATTTCGTCGAACTGAAGAAGACGACGATGGGCGAAGGAGCGAAGGCGGGCCACCTTTCGTACCTCGGGGACGCGAGAATCGGGAGCAAAGCGAACATCGGTGCGGGCACGATTACGTGCAACTATGACGGATTTCACAAACATCCGACGACGATCGGAGAGCGCGTGTTTGTCGGGAGCGATTCGGCGCTGGTCGCGCCGGTGCGAATCGGCGATGGCGCTTACATTGCGGCGGGGTCAACGATCACCGAGAATGTGCCGCCAGACGGGCTCGGGATCGCGCGCGGGCGACAGGTGAACAAGCCGGGCTGGTCGTCGAAGAAGCGGCGGGAGTTGGCGGCGGCCGACGGTGGGTCGAAGAAGTCGGCGCGCAAGCCGGGGCGCAAGAGCAGAGTTCGGAAAGAGAAGAAGAGCAGGCGGCGGTAGCTCGACAGAAAATCCTGAAACAACCTGGCCGTACAACCAGAGGCACTCACAACGGACCGGTATTGCAAGACGGGGCGTAAAGAGGCCGGCAAGATGCCGGCGCTACCAAGGCTCGAAGGTTTACCGGTTCGCTGCTGGCTATCAAACAGAAGAATTCATCGTGTTAACTTTCGACATACTTAAGTCATAAGGAGCGCTTTCCTTGGGACTTTGGGTGAATTGGGTTCTCGTCATCGCGGGCATCGTGTGCGTGATCGTCGAGTTAGCGCTCGGAGCCGTGACGGGCTTCGACCTTGCGCTGGTCGGCGGATCGATGGCGATCGGCGGCGCCATCGGCTTGGCGCTCGGTTCGGAAAAAGTCGGGTTGCTCGCGGCGGGCGGCCTGGCGCTGCTCTATTTCGCCGTACTGCGAAATTGGCTCAAGGCGAAAACGACGGTGAAACATCACGCCAGCAACGTGGACGCGATTGTTGGAAAAACCGGCGTGGTCACGAAGCGCATCGCGCCGCACGAAGCGGGCATGGTGAAAGTGGCCGATGAGTTGTGGCGCGCAGAGCTGACCGCGCACGACGAGGGAACCCGCGAGATTGGAATCGAGGTCCGAGTGGAGTCAGTGGAAGGTGTAACACTCAGGGTGAGGTGACGGAGCTATGGACAGCAGTGCGCTGTTTTTCGTTTTTCTCTTCATCTTTGCGATTTTTGGTCTCGTGACGCTGGCCAAGGGCGCGCGAACGGTGCGGCAGTACGAAAAAGGGCTGATCACGCGGCTGGGCAAATTTCATGGCATGGCGCCGTCGGGGCTGACATTTATCGTGCCGTTCATCGACGACATCGTTCGCGTGGACATGCGCGAGCAGGTGATCACGGTGCCGCCGCAAAAGTTGATCACCAAGGATAACGTCACCGTAGAAGTGGATGCCGTTGTCTATTACAAAGTGATTGACCCTGTAAAATCGCAGTATGAGGTGCAGGATTTTGCGTACGCTTGCACGACGCTGGCGCAAACCAATCTGCGCAATTTGATCGGCGACCGGACGCTGGACGAGACGCTGGTCGCGCGCGACATGATCAACACGAATCTGCGGCATGTGCTGGATGACGCGACGAACTCGTGGGGCGTGAAGGTGACGCGCGTGGAGGTGCAGAAGATCGAACCGCCGCGCGATATCACCGACGCGATGTCTCGCCAGATGAAAGCGGAACGCGAAAAACGAGCTGCGGTGCTGGAAGCGGAAGGCATCAAGCAGAGCCAAATTTTGCAGGCGGAAGGTCAGAAGCAGTCGGAGATTTTGAAAGCGGAAGGCGACGCGCAGGCTCGGATTACTCGAGCGAATGCAGAGGCGGAAGCGATCAAGGCTGTCTCCACTGCTGCCGAAAACTACTTCAAGGATCGCGCTGAAGTGATGCGGCGACTCGAAGTGTTGAATCACACGCTGGCGCAGAATACGAAGTACATCGTGCCGGCGAGTTCGAGCCTCGTGAACGTGCTGGGGCTGGACGGGGTGACGACGACGAATGTGAAGCCTGTCGATCCTACGGCTCCGAAGCCGGCGACACCAAGCCGGTCCATCTAGGACGTTCAATCGCGGCCCTCATCCGTACGTTCACCTCGTGCTTTGCGAACTCGTGCTTTGCGAATTGGTGTAGAGTCCGTTTAACGCTTCGAACTTGAGGTGGGTATGACGGAATCTGCTGCTGGCGCGGTTGGCGTGAGAGCGCGCTTTCAGGGTGTCAATCCTCACTTTGTCGTTCCCAACGTTGTTGAAGCCGCCGAGTACTATCGCGATGTTTTTGGATTTTCGATTCTGGGTGTCTACTTTGAGCCACCGGTGTTCGCGATGGTTGGGCGCGACGACGTTGTAATTCAGTTTGGCAGGGTTGATCACGGCGAAACTGCCACGCCGAATCGGAAGCGGCGTGAAGAGGCACTCGACGCTTACATTTGGGTGGATAACGTCGACGCGCTTTATGCGGAGCTGAGGGCGAATGGCGCGAAGATTCTGGAGCAGCCGGTGTTGCGTTTCTACAAGTGCTACGAGTTGGTGGTTGAGGATCTGAACGGCTACGTTCTCGTTTTTGCTTGCGACACGTCGAGGGATTCGGTGTGAAGCATGTCGACCGGAAAGGAAAAGCGATTCGGCTTGGTGATTTTGTCCGAGTGGTTGCAATCCCGCCCGACGTACCGCAATACGAGAACCTGCCGAGTGCGGAGGAGATGCAAACACAGTCGGTCTTCGACCGGTGTCTTGGCCGCGCGTTTCGGATCGAAGCATTCGACGAAGAGCGGGTGGAACTGCTCGTCGGAACTGTAATGAAACGGCGCGCGTACGAGCACAAGATCTATCTGGAGCCGAAATTCATCGAGCTAGCTCATAAACGAAAGCGTAAGGTCTCGAAGTCTCATCGAAAGTGAGCGATATGCCGACCGTGTGGTAAAATATCAGTTCCCCAAATGTCCAACGGAGCATTTACCGCATGAAATTTGGAGTCGTAGTCTTTCCGGGATCGAATTGCGATCACGACGCGTACTACACACTCGCCAATGTGATGCACAAGCCGGTCGAATTTATCTGGCATCAGTCGCAGGATCTTGCCATGTGCGACGCGATTATTTTGCCCGGTGGATTTGCATACGGCGACTATCTGCGCACCGGTGCGATTGCGCGATTTTCGCCGGTGATGAAGTCGGTGGAGAAATTCGCGAAGGGTGGCGGGATGGTGTTTGGGATTTGCAACGGATTCCAGATTTTACTTGAAGCCGGATTGCTCCCGGGAGCGGTGATGCGGAATTCGGGGCTGCGCTACATTTGCAGACACGTGCATGTTCGAATCGAGCAGACGGACACGCCGTTTACCTGCGCTGCCAAAAAAGGGCAGATTATTCGGATTCCGATCGCGCATAACGATGGAAATTTCAATGTGGATGAGGCGACGCTGGCGGAGTTGGAGAAAAATCGGCAGGTAATTTTCCGCTATACGAACGCGGATGGATCGGATGATGCGGCGGGGAATCCGAATGGGTCGATGTCGAACATCGCGGGCGTTTGCAATCGCGAGAGGAATGTTGCGGGTTTGATGCCGCATCCGGAGCGAGCGGTAGAAGCGGCGCTGGGTTCGGATGAGGGATTGGTTGTTTTTCAGTCGATGGTGGAAGCGCTCGTCGGCGCGGTGAAAGCGACGGCGTAGTCGATGGCCACTGCACCCACCGAAATTAAAGTCACTCCTGAAATTGCGGCGGAACACGGGCTGACGGCGGACGAGTTCGCGCGCGTCAAGAAAATTCTGGGGCGCGATCCAAACATTACCGAGCTGGGAATTTTCAGCGTGATGTGGAGCGAGCACTGTTCGTACAAGTCGAGCAAGGTGCATCTGAAGCGGCTGCCGACGCGCGGCAAGCTGGTGGTGCAGGGGCCGGGCGAGAACGCGGGCGTCGTCGATATCGGCGATGGACTGGTGGCGGCGTTCAAGATCGAATCGCACAATCATCCGAGTTATGTGGAGCCGTTTCAGGGAGCGACGACGGGTGTCGGCGGAATTTTGCGCGACATTTTCACCATGGGCGCGCGGCCGGTGGCGGTGCTCGATTCGCTGCGATTTGGCGAGCTTGCGCCGGGGAAGGGAACTTCGGGCGACGACGCGGCGAAGAACCGGCGCATTCTGGATGGCGTGATTCGCGGCGTGGCGCACTACGGAAATTGTTTCGGCGTGCCGACGATCGGCGGCGAAGTTTGCTTTGAGCCGTGCTATTCGCAGAATCCGTTGGTGAACGCACTGGCGCTGGGCATCGCGCGCAAGGAAGAGATTTTCCTCGCGAAGGCGAAAGGGATCGGCAATCCGGTGATTTATGTCGGCGCGAAAACAGGGCGCGACGGAATTCATGGCGCGTCGTTGCTGGCGTCGGCAGAGTTCACGGAAGAATCGCAGCAGAAGCGGCCGAACGTGCAGGTCGGCGATCCGTTCATGGAGAAGCTGCTGCTTGAGGCGTGCATCGAGGCGATGCAGACGGGCGCGGTGGTCGCGATTCAGGACATGGGCGCGGCGGGGCTGACGTGCTCGACGATGGAGATGGCGTCGCGCGGCGGAACGGGAATTGAAATCGACCTGGCGAAAGTGCCGCAGCGAGAATCGGGCATGACACCGTACGAGATCATGCTCAGCGAATCGCAGGAGCGGATGCTGCTGGTGGCGGAACGCGGGCGCGAGCGGGAAGTGCTGGACGTGTTTAAAAAGTGGGGGC
>JAFAZL010000409.1 GCA_019239815.1 Acidobacteriota bacterium | reverse complement strand
GTTCGCCAATCACGACGTGAAGGGCGCTCAGCATCGCGAACGCCAAACCAAGCGCAACGGCATGGGCAACGAGTGCCGCTCGAGCAGAAATCGCACCCCCAAACAGCGGCTGAAGCATCGCCGCCAGTGTGCTCTCGCCCAGAGCGCCGAGCGCAAGGCTCGTAAGTGTAATTCCGAGTTGAACGGCGGAAACGACGCGGTGCAGATCGGTGAGCAACGACTCGACCACACGCGCCCGCGCGTTGCCCTTCTGGATAAGCTGCCGCACGCGCGACAACCGCACCGCCACCAATGAAAATTCCGCCGCAGCGAAAAATCCGTTGAGCGCGATGAGCGCGAGCACGCCAATCAAGCGCACCGTAAACATAAGAGCTAGGCCTGGCCCCCTGCATTCATTGTATCAGCCCGGAATCGGCCCTGCGGTTTGGCGCTCCGGCGCGTTGTTTCGAACACAAAACAAACGTGTTGCTCTTGGTTGCGCCCCTCCCCATGCTCCTCTAAACTCGACTTTCGCCATCCTTAGCAGGAGCCCGCTTGCGATCTCTGTTTCGCGTTCTGCTCGTTCTTTTCTGCATTATCGTCGTAGTCGTGGGTGCCGTTCTCTGGCGCTACGTCTACCGTCCTTTGCCGCAACTCGACGGAAACATTTCTCTTGCCGGGCTGCAGAAGGACGTGATCATTGAGCGCGATCACTGGGGCGTGCCACACATTCGCGCGAGCTCTGTTGAAGACATGGTCGAAGCGCAAGGCTACGTCATGGCGCAGGATCGTCTGTGGCAGATGGATTTGCTGCGACGTGTAGCGCGCGGGCAGCTCTCAGAAATCCTCGGCCCCGCGACGATCAAGATCGACAGACAGTTTCGCGCGTTGGGCTTCGGCCGCGCCGCGGAACGCGACTTGGGGTCAGCGGATCCGATGACGCGCAGCCTGTTTGAGGCATACGCTCGCGGTGTGAATCGATTCATCGACGAGCACTCAAGCGAGTTGCCGATCGAATTCACGTTGTTGAAATACAAGCCGACACCCTGGGTGCCGACCGATTCGCTGGTGATTTCGGGCTACATGTACGAGACCTTGACTGACACGTGGGAAGAGGAGATTGACCGAGCAAAGGTGACCGAAAAGGTCGGTGCGGATCGCGCGCGCGAGCTCTTTTCTCCCGACGCGGCAATGGATCATTTTGTCGTTGGTGATCCCAGCGTGAGCAACGATGGTTCGCAGCGCTCGCATCTCGACCCCGACGATGAAGATGACGATGACGACGATATGGAGCCAGACGGCGTGCTCAAGGCCAATGCCGGCGCGCCGAACAATTTGCCGCAGATTGAAGACGAACCTGATCTGACGACGGCGCTGGCAAATTCTGTTGCCGGCTACGTTCGCGATTCACAATCTGAAATTCGACACAGCTTAGGCAGCAACAATTGGGTCGTATCCGGCGATCACACTGCAACCGGTAAGCCGCTGCTCGCAAACGACACACATCTGGAACTTTCGATTCCGCCGATCTGGTACGAAATTCATCTGACGGCGCCGGGCTGGAACGTGAAAGGCCTGACAATTCCGGGCGCGCCGTTAGTGGTGATCGGTCACAACGATCACATCGCCTGGGGCTTTACGAATAACGGCGCCGACGTGCAGGACCTATATATTGAGTCGTTTAATCCGGCGAACGCCGAAGAATATTCGGTGAACAAGAAGTGGGTAAAGGCACAGACGATCGATGAAGTGATCAAGGTTAAAGATCGCCCGGACGAGCATCTGCCACTAATCATCACGCGACATGGTCCAATCGTGCGTCGCGAAAATGGGAAAGCTTATGCGTTGCGCTGGACGGCGACGGAGCCGGGCGGACTGGTCAACGTCTACAACTGGCTCGGCAAAGCACAGAGCTGGGACGAATTTCGCAGCGTGATCAAAGAAGTGTGGGGACCAGCTCAGAATGCCGTCTACGCCGATACACAAGGCAACATCGGCTACGTCATGTCCGCGCGTGTGCCGATTCGCAAGAAAGGAAACGGCGAAGTGCCTGTGCCCGGCGATACGGACGATTACGAATGGACCGGATACATTCCGTTCGATCAATTGCCCCAGGCGCTCAATCCCGACAACGGGCTGATCGCAACGGCGAATGCGCGCGTTGTCGGGCCAGCGTACAAGCCGTATCTCACAGATCGATGGGAAGAACCGTATCGCACGGCGCGCATCTACGATTTGCTCCGAGACAAACACGATTTGCGGCCCAGCGATATGCTACGCGTTGAGACAGACACGTACAGTTTTCCCCACGTATTTCTCGCCGATCAGCTCATCGCGGCGGCCAAAAGTGTGACACCAAAAGATAACCGCGCGAAGAAATTGATCGATGGATTGAAGGATTGGAATGGAATCGCGGAAGCGGACTCACCAGAAGTCAGCTTTCTTGTACAGTTTCGCCGGGAGGCATTGAAGCTCTTGCTCGAACCCTACCTCGGGTCCGATACCAATCTCTATCGTTGGCGAGCGACTACCTTTTTGCAGAAAACGCTGACGGAACGTCCGTCGAAGTGGCTCCCTGGGGGATATCAAAGCTATGACGCGCTTTTGATCGCGGCGGCTGACCGCACCGTGGCGAAGCTAACGGAAGATTCCAAAAGTGCGCGCATCGAGGACTGGCAGTGGAAGAACTTCAACGCACTGGACATGCTGCACCCGATCGGGCGTGAAGGCATGTTAAAGAAATGGCTCAGTATCACCGGCAAATCACAATCGGGAACGAACTACAGTGTGCGAGCCGCGACGCCGCATCACGGACCTGCGATGCGCTTTGTAGCTAATACGGCGGATTGGGACCAGTCCATTTTGCTCATTCCTGCTGGTCAATCAGGACAGCCAGGCAGCAGCCACTATTCCGATCAATTCGACTACTGGTACGAGGGCCGGCCGATCTATGCGCCTTTCAGCGATCCCGCTGAGTTGAAGGATCGAAAGCACGTTCTGACATTAAAAGCAGCGCCGTGATGCGTGCGGCCAACCGGGTCGCATGATGCGCCGCATTTCTATTCTCTGATTGACTTATGCCTGAACTTCCTGAAGTCGAAGCCGTTGCCGTGTCGCTGCGGCCGCATGTAGTCAAGCGCAGGATTCGCAGCGTCGAAGTGTTTCATCCGATTGCGGTGTTGCCGCAATCACCCGCGCACCTTTCGAAGATGCTGACCGGTCACCGCATCGAATCCGTCCAACGAAAAGGCAAATATCTCTTTCTCGTGCTCGACAGCGGCTCGGCTATTGAAATGCATTTCCGATTCGATGGCCACTTGATTCTTTTCCGCAATGCCAAAGAAGTCGCGGCGCGTGTGAATAAGAAAACAGATGATGGAGTACACGTCGATTTGGCGCTCGAACTCGACAAAGGCGTACTTGGATTCGCAGATGGAAGACATCTCGGTCGCGTTCACGCATGGGAATCCCTGGAAGCTTGCCCTCCGTACAGCGAACTGGGTATCGATGCGCTGTCGCCAGAATTTACGGCGAAGGCGTTTGGGCAATTGATATCGAAGTCGCGCCGCCCGCTCAAAGAATTTCTTCTGGATCAATCGCGCATCGCCGGAGTCGGCAACATCTATTCGTGTGAAGCACTCTGGCACGCGAAGATCAGTCCGTTCCGCTCCGCGAATTCGCTCAAGCCGAAAGAAGTTCACAACGTCCATAAGGCGATCGTTTCAGTCCTGGGCCGGGCATTGCAGCTCTGTCTCAATCCGGCTCCGGATTTCACCGATGCAGGTTGGTGGTTCCAGGGAATCGAAGGCATCCTTCGCGTGTATCAACGCGAAGGCGAACCCTGTAAGCGCGATGGGCATCCCATTAAACGGACGACAAAAGGCAATCGCTCGACATATTTCTGCCCGTACTGCCAGAAGTAGCAGACCGCGCAAAATTCTCTCGTGCGACATTTACAAATATCTGCGAACTCCCTTACTCTCGTAACATCAGCGCTAGGTTGAACATCAAACAGGGTCACGACGATTGAACCGGAGTTCTGGCGAGTGACACGAGTCGCCGATTATTTCGCGTAGCGTAGAAAATTTGAGGCAACTTTGAATACAACACCGATTAAAAAGCCAGAGCCGCCCAGAAAGCCCGATTTCGAGAAATCGCTTGGTCGACTCGAAGAGGTTGTCCGTCGATTGGAATCCCCGCAACTTTCTCTCGACGACGCGATGAAGCTTTTTGAAGAAGGCGTCGAGCTGTCGCGCGAATGCCAGAAGCAGCTCGAAGAGGCCGAAGGCAAAGTTGAGATTCTTCTGAAAAAGGCTGACGGAAAGCTTGTCGCTCAGCCATTCGACCCCGAGCGCGAGACTGAACTGTGAGCGCTACCAAGAATCCAGCCGCAGC
>JAFAZL010000404.1 GCA_019239815.1 Acidobacteriota bacterium | reverse complement strand
GGTTCAGAGTCGCTTGCTTACGATCGGCCGAAACTTCAAACGCCTGCATGCGCACGTTCTCAGAAGGCTTCAGCGTGGACCCAAACGCGAGTCGCACTGGATTCCGCATATAGTCCTTCACGAGATGCGCGACCGACGCTTCCATCGTCGCCGAGAAACACATCGTCTGACGTTCCTTCGGCAACGCCGCAGCAATGCGCTTCAGCGCCGGCAGAAACCCCATGTCGAGCATGCGATCCGCTTCGTCGAGTACAAGGATGCGCAAATCGCGAAAATGAAACAGTTTCCGCTCGAGAAAATCGTTGAGCCGTCCCGGTGTCGCAACGACAAGCCGCGCTCCTCGGCGAATGGCGCTGAGTTGTCCGCCCTCGCCCATCCCTCCGACGACGCACGCCGCCTGAGGCAACTGCCTGCCGCGCAGCAAATTGTATTGTTCGACGACCTGCATCGCGAGTTCGCGGGTAGGCACGAGGACGAGCGCCGCGATCCCGGGAGTTTTGACCTGGAGCAACCGCTCCATCACCGGAATCAGAAACGCGAGCGTTTTGCCCGTTCCGGTCTGCGCTGTGGCAAGAACATCCTTGCCCTCTAGCGCCTGGGGAATCGTGGCAGCCTGCACCGGAGTCGGCGTGGTAAAACGAGCTGACGCGAGCCGCTCCTTCATGTAGGCGGAAATGATTGATTCAGAAAAACTTTGCATTCGATATTGCTTTCTTGCTGGCGGAACAGTAGCGGCGCACACACAAACAACGATGCGACTCGGCAAATTCATCGCCAGTCTTATTGGTTACGCCGAAGACGAACGGAGGAAACTGGAGGCGGGTATTCTTGGTACTGCGTTACAAAACCTAGAGCAGCCGCACTGCACAACCGCGGTATTAAGCGCAAGCGAAGTATAGCACAGATACTCCCGTCGCGCTGGCCGCCCCAGAGGAGTAGGCTCACTGCATGGTGTCCTACCGCTACACACCACCCCCTCCCCTCGACCGCTTCGTCGAAGTGATCTGGGTCATGGAAGCCCCTGCCGCGCCCCATTCCAAAGAGCGCCTTCTGCCGGACGGTTCGGTCGAACTTGTCTTCGATCTCGGCTCCGGGCGCTTTCCGATTTTCACCAACGAAACTCTGACGCGCCGTGAAACATTCCGCGACAGCGTCGTCTGCGGCCCCCACTCGCAGGCATTCGGCATCGATACTTCCAACGGGACGAGCGTCGCCGGTGTCCATTTCAAACCCGGCGGCGCCCATCCGTTTCTCAAGCTTCCTTTCGGCGAACTCCACAACACCCACGTAAGCCTCGATGACTTCTGGGGCCGATCGGTCGCAACGTGGGTGCGCGATCAGCTACTTGAAGCGCCTACGCCGCAAACCAAAGCGCAAGTGCTCGAGCGCGAACTGCTTTCGATCGCCGCTGGCCAACCCGAGCGCCATCCCGCTGTCGCGTTCGCGTTGAGTAAATTTCACTTCACGCCCGAAGCGACAAGGATTTCCGATGTCACGGATAAAATCGGTATCAGTCCTCGCCATTTCATCGACGTCTTTCGCAACGAAGTCGGCCTGACACCCAAACTCTTCTGCCGCGTTCGACGGTTCCAGCAAGTGCTCCGGCAAATTTCAGTCGGCGCTCGCATCCAGTGGTCCGCAGTTGCGCTCGAGGCCGGCTATTTCGACCAGGCGCACTTCATCCACGATTTCCGCGCCTTCTCCGGAATCAATCCTTCGGCGTTTGTTTCCGACTACCAAGGCCACGTCAACCACGTCCCAGTCAATCCTCTCCAACCATAGTTGCACATCGTCGCCCGGGTAAATTTCTTACAATACGACCGAGCCCGCGTCCTTCACGATATCCTCGCGTCACAAATCCATTGCTAAGGAGAACTCTCGTGGCAAAGAGCAAATCCCACATGCCGGCAGGCTTTCACACCGTAACTCCCTACATCGTCGTCCCGGGCATCGCCCACTTGATCGAATTCCTGGAGCAAGCATTTGGCGCGCAGCGTCGCGAAGTGATGAAGCGTGAGGATGGTTCGATCGCGCACGCCGCGGTCACGCTCGGTGATTCGATTATCGAGATGGGCGAATCGGTCGACAAGAAATCAATGCCGATGACGTTCCACGTCTACTTCCCGAACGTCGACGAGGTCTACAAAAGAGCGCTTGCAGCCGGCGCCAAGTCGCTGAGTGAACCAACAGATCAGTTCTACGGCGAACGCAGCGCAGGGCTGATCGACGACTGGGGCAACCACTGGTACGTTGCAACCTATACGGACGATCTCACTCCCGAGGAAATGTCCGCGCGCGCCGCGGCACAAGGCGAGTCAGCACACTAGACGCATCCCGTCCGACTCGAAGCCAAAGCTCTAATCCGATCGCGATCATGTACGGGCGCAGCACTGCTGCGCCCCAAACGCCCGGTCGTCAGCATCCGTCACGCTTCGTAGCGCCGGCATCCCTGCCGCTGTTTTGTCTACACACGATCAGCGAAGAGGATCCGCGACAAAATTTTCCACGCAACTCTCACCGCTGCGCTTCCATTCCCTTCACACCTCTGTGTTAAACTGAGCTTGCATTCGCGTTCGTCGCTTTCGCGACTGCCCGCTCATGGAGCTTCGGGCTCTGTGCAACGAGGTCCCGCGAACCCCGCCAGGCCCGGAAGGGAGCAACGGTATCGGGATCGCCTCGGGTGCCGCAGATCACCCGAGGTTCCTTGAGCGGGCAGTCGGAGATCGATGATCGTGAAGATCTGATCCGAATTCCTCGGACGCCCATCAAATACGAATGGCCTATCAAGTCATAGCGCGCAAGTGGCGACCTCAAACCTTTCGTGACCTCACCGGCCAGACCCACGTTACCGAAACCCTCGCTAACGCCATCCGCAACGATCGTGTTGCGCATGCGTACATTTTTTCGGGTGCTCGCGGCGTCGGTAAAACCACGGCGGCGCGCATTCTCGCTAAGGCGCTGAATTGTGTGCACGGCCCGACCGCGGAGCCGTGCGGGGAGTGCGATTCCTGCAAAGAAATCGCTGCGGGCTCTTCGCTGGATGTGATTGAAATCGACGCGGCCTCCAACCGCGGCATCGACCAGATTCGTGAACTCCGCGAAATGGTTCGTTACGCCCCCGCCGGGTCGCGCAATAAAGTCGTCATCCTCGACGAAGCGCACATGCTCACCACCGAGGCGTCGAACGCGCTCCTAAAAACTCTCGAAGAACCGCCCGACCGAGTCATCTTTGTGATGGCTACCACCGAACCCGAAAACCTGGAAGACACCATTCGGTCGCGCTCGCAACATTTTCATTTCCGGGCGCTTACGTTCGCTGAAATCACCGCGCGCCTCGAAGAAATCGCTGCAAAGGAAAATCTACAGATCGAACCCGGAGCGCTCGCCGTCATAGCCCGCATGGCGGAAGGCAGCATGCGCGATGCACTGTCGCTTCTCGAACAAGCGCGCGCCTACTGCGGCGACACCATTCCCGCCAAAGAAGTCCGCGAACTTCTCGGCGTGGTACCGGAAGACGCGCTCGAAGAACTCGTCAACGCCATCGCCGCCGGGTCAGCCGACCGCGTTCTCGCGCTCGTTCACAGCTTTCAAAAGGAGGGGCGCAATCTCCAGCACTTCTGCCGCGAAGCGATTCGTCACATCCGAAATCTTCTTGTCGCTCGCGTCTGCGGCGCCGATTCCGATCTAATCGCCGCGACTCCCGATCAGCGTCCCGCGCTCGAACGCTCCGCTTCTCTCTTCACAGAGGAAGACCTCACGCGTTTCTTTCAAATTTTGTTACAGACTGACGAAGATCTGCGCCACAAGCTCGACCCGCGCGTTCATCTCGAAATGGG
>JAFAZL010000107.1 GCA_019239815.1 Acidobacteriota bacterium | reverse complement strand
GTCAGCCTTGTTCGGATCCGGATTGGACGCACTGACTGTTGCGGTATCCGTGACGCTCTTCACGCTTGCAGGCGCTGTAACCTTCACCACCAGCTTGATGACGAAGCCGGTGAGGCCAGGGAACAGCGGTTTCACGGTCGGCGTCGTGCAAGTCACCACGTTTGCGTTGAGGACGCACGCAGAGCCCGTCGTCAAATCGTTGCAACCGCCGGCGGAGCACGACACGATGCCCGACATCGCACTTACAAATGTCGTGTTCGCTGGCAGAGGATTCGTCACGACGACGTTGTTCGCCGTGTTCGGGCCGAAGTTTAGCACGAAGATTTTGTAGGTCAGGTTGTTGCCGCTCTTCACGGACGACAACGGGGTCGGTAGATTGGCGATCGCCAACTCCGCCGATCCGAATGCAACGGTGTACGTTACCGATGTTGCCGAGGGATTGCCCGCGCAATCGACAGCGTTGACTGTGTGCGAGCCAACCGCGGCGACCGAAGTATCGATGGCCACAGGCGTGTTGAACGACCCCAAGCCCATTCCAGGTGTTCCTGCGCAAGCCGAGACGGTCTGCGTGCCGCAAATCGCGACGCCGGAACCGGTGTCAGCGCAAGTGAATGTAGCCTTCACATTCTGTCCCACCGTGAAGCTCGTCCCCGACACCGAGAACGCCGCCGAGAACGTCGGCGCCGTATTGTCGATCGGCGTCGGATAGGGTCCCACCGTGTTCGACGTGTTGCCGGCAAGGTCCTGGATTGACTGGGCCGGAATCTGCGCGGCCGCTCCAGAGCCGGTGGAACTCGGGGTGAGAGTCGCCGCGAGCGGGCCCTGTAAGACGGCTCCGTTCGTATTCAACACCGCCGTTCCGGGAGCAAACCCCGAAAGATCGTCAGTGGCGTTGCAGCTTGCTGTAACGCTGGTTGTGAACCAGCCGTGGCTGCCATTCGGCATGCTCGGGTTGAGAGTGCAGGCTGCCAGCACAGGCGCGCTGTTATCGACGCCGAATGCCAGTGTGCGGAACGACGCCCAATTCGCGGTCGGATCAGTGAGCTGCGTTCCCTGCGGATTGAAGAGCAACTCTTCCGTCAATGCGCAATCCGTCGTGAAGTAGTGCAGGTTGTACACGCCCGGCGTCTCCACCAAGGCTGCCATCGAAGCGAACGAGGGCGTAGTGCGCGACGTGCAGAATGGCTTGCCGAAATTTGCGTTCGCGGTTGGGTTCCAGTTCGTCGCGTCGCCCGTTACCGGGTAGGTCGTGTCAGGGATCGGGCTCGATGCCGGCGTAACTCCGTACGTCAAGCTATACGTCGGCGCCTGGATGAAGCCGTTCGGCGATGGCGTCGCAGCGGTGTAGTTCGCTGGATTCGAAGTGAAATTCACCGTGACTGCCGTGTTGTTCACCCATCCGTTGCCGTTGATCGTCGGCGTCGTCGTGATGGCGGTATTCGGCAGCGGCATATTCACGACAGGCACGAAGATCGAGTTCTTGCCGCTCGTTGTGCTGCCGTGAGTTGGATCGGCCGCTCCAAGGAACTCTGTCAGCGTATCAAGCGGGCAGAGATCGCCCGTGAGGCTGCCCGTCAAAACGCAATTCGCAGCGGCGTAGTTCGCGCCGGTGTTTGTCGTATGGGTATCCAATTCTTGGTTGGCGCAAGTCGTGAGATTAGCTCCCGGAGTGCAAAGCCAATTGTCGCTCCCGAGCAGCATGCCAGGGCCGATTAGCACCGGCGTAGGACCGGCAAGGTTTGTTGAGGCGCAGTTCGAGCCGATAGGAATGTCGCACGCCGTGCCGAGGAAATTCGTTCCGTTGGCTGGTGCATCGGGTGACTCGAATCGAGCGATGTCGAGCAAGTTTCGCGCTGTGCTTGGCGTCGGCACGCAGTTGTCACCAGAGATTGTTTGGTTGTTCGGGTCTTGGCACTGCATCAAATAGCCTTTGCACATCGCAGCGCCGGAAGCGTCAGTCTCACCGGTCAGACGCAAGCAAACTGCTGGCGCCGCGGAGGTTCCCGCTACGAGTTGTGAGAAGAGATTTTGTGGGATGCCGATATCGGTAATGATGGGCACGGTCCCGCTCGGGATGTTTACCGTGCCTTTCTGCTGCGCTGTTGAAGTGCTCGTCGTAAACCCGATGTTTTGACCGCCGCCGTTGTCGAAAGTGAACGTCTGTGTCTGCGACGACGGGTTATTGTTGTTGATCGGGTTTCCTGTGATCGATCCACCCGGCACGACACCTGCCAAGCTGCACTTCGATACGAGGAAGAGCCTGCTGCTAGTCAGCACAACACCTGCGTCGAGAAGGTTGAACGTCGCAGTGACATTTCCATTAAAAGCGCTGCTTACATCAATAGGCGCAACTCCCCATGTGCTTGCAAAACTATCGGGGTCCTGGCCATTGGCTCCAAAGTTGCCCGCCGCGTCGCGATACGCTTGAGTGAAGCAATCTTGCTGATTCGAGTCGCTAACTCCGCCGGTGCAGACGTTGCCGGCCGGTGCTCCATTTCCGAACGGCATTTGGCTCGTTGGCGTTGGACCCGAATTCAGGATGAGGTAGTTATCGACAACGACGTTGCCCGCACCATCGGGACTCGAGGAAATCGTCGCCGTCGCGCCAGCCGGGCAGCTCAAGTTCAATGACTGCGTGCCGAAATTGACCAGATTATCGAACGAGGCGCTAGGACTAGAAGTGGCAACGTCCACGGAATTTGTGAACAGAGCAACTGCTCCAAAGGCGCCATTCATCGGCACCGCGAGCACACCCGGGGTTGCGTTGCTGGCAATCGAAAGCGTCGCGGTTTCGAGTGTGGTCGCGGGTGCTAGCGATGCCTTGAAAACGACGCTGACTTGGCAAGTGGTCGGTGCCGTAAGCGTGCCCGTGCACGAATTCCCGTTGACGGTGAAGTCTGAGTTAGTCGTGCTCGCTCCGCTGAATGTGACGGCGCCTTGTCCTTTGATGTTGACAGTGACGGTTTGCGGAGCGCTTGCCGCAGGACTGGTTCCAGTAGGCACACCAAACGAGAGATCAGTCGGCGACACAGTGACGGTAACTTGCGCTTTCGCGACTCCGCCAAACATGCCACTCGCAGCAGCCAGACAGACGAGCGCGCGCACAAATGTTTTACAAACCCTCATTGCAGCCTCCTTAAGGGGCTTTCCAACGCCAGCTCAAAATTTTCTGCGGGGCCTCGACCTAGACCGTTTATCGTGTGCACTCTGGCGTTTCGAGGGGACGGGGACCTGCGCCTGCGCCGACCAGCGCAACGATTGCGGCACGAATTGTCATTCCGCCATCCCGGCCATGTCAAGAAAAAAGCCGTCGCACACGCTCGTTCTAGCAGTACTACTGAAGTCGTACCCTACAGGTCGAACTCGTACAAAGAACGTTTCCGCACGCCGCGGGCGCACGAAACTCAGGCTTCCTCGCTTTAGATAAATCAAATCGTAACCGCAACGACTCAAACGGCTGCTTAGACTAGTTGCGGACATGGTGTGCACTTAAGAGGCCGTCGGTCTCAATCCATCCAGGGTGCTTGCAGGCGTTACGCCCTCCGACGTGCCGAGTTGAAACTCGCTGACAATGCACGAGATGGCCACCCGGGTTGCTTTGCGCGCCGAGACTCGCCATCTTTCACGTGCTGTTCATTGCTCCGCGCCTCGTCACCTTTACTATCCAAAGCGATAGTCGCTGTATCCACTCGGATAGCCCTGCGGTGAATCGCGAATCCCGCTCCGTTGCTGCTATACTTGGAGGGTTATGCTGTCCATGAACAACGTCACTATGCGCTTCGGTCCGCGCGTCTTGTTTGAAGACGCGACCGCCACCTTTATGGCCGGCCGGCGCTACGCCATCACCGGCCCCAACGGCGCCGGTAAGTCCACGCTAATGAAGATCCTGACCGGCGAACTTGAGCCGACCAAAGGCTCGGTCACGCGCCCAAAGCGCCTCGGCATCCTGCGCCAGGATCAGTTCGCCTTCGACGAATTTCGCGTCATCGATACCGTAATTCAAGGTAACGGCGCGCTCTGGAAGGCGCTGCAGGAACGCGACGCGCTCTACGAAAAGCCACACGAGGAACTGACCGACGCCGACGGCATGCGCCTCGGCGAACTTGAAGGCATCATCGGCGAAGAAGGCGGCTACACCGCCGAGTCCGACGCGGGCGCGCTGCTCGATGGCCTCGGCATCGAGAGCGAACTTCACGAGCGCAAAATGGGCGAGCTGCAAGGCGGACAAAAAGTTCGCGTGCTTCTCGCACAAGCGCTCTTCGGTTCGCCGACTGCGCTGCTCCTCGACGAGCCGACCAACAACCTTGACCTCGATTCCGTCCACTGGCTCCAGAAGTATCTCAACGATTACGAAGGCGTGCTGATCGTTATTTCGCACGACCGCCACTTCCTCAACTCTGTCTGCACGCACACCGCGGATATCGACTATGAAGCCGTCATCATGTACGTCGGCGGTTACGACGACATGGTCGTCGCCAAGACCCAAGTCCGCGCGCGCATCGAAGCGGAAAACGCACAGCGCGAGAAGAAAATTGCGCAATTGCAGGAATTTATTGCCCGCTTCTCGGCTGGTACGCGTTCCGCACAGGCGACGTCCCGTAAGAAAGAAGTCGAGCGCCTTGCCACCACCGAGCTGGCACGCTCCAACATTCAGCGCCCCTACATCAAGTTCGACATGAAGCGGAATTCGGGCAAGCATCCCCTCGAAATTAAGAGTGTCGAAAAATCCTACGATGACTTGAAGGTGATTCCCCGCTTCACTGCGAGCATCGGCCGCGGCGAAAAAATCGCCTTGATGGGTCGCAACGGCGCCGGCAAAACGACGCTGCTGCGTTCCCTGGTTCGCAATGCGCCGGGCTTCATCGACGACAGCGACAAAGAGTTTCCGATCAATGGCGGCCAGGTCATCTGGGGCCACGAAGTTGCCGTCGGCTACTTCGCGCAGGACCACACCGACTCGTTCACGAAAGACAACACGACGTCGATCGACTGGCTCTGGCAGTTCGATGCCAGCGCGAACCAGCAGGAGCTGCGCGGCCTGATGGGGCAGATGCTCTTCAGCGGCGACGACGCGATGAAACCGACCCGCGCGTTATCCGGCGGTGAAACCGCGCGATTGATTTTCTGCCGATTGATGCTGCAGAAGCCGAACTTCCTCGTGCTCGACGAGCCGACCAACCACCTCGATCTCGAATCGATCAACGCGCTCAACATCGCGCTCCAGCGCTACGACGGCACGGTCCTCCTCGTCACCCACGATCACGACGTCATCGACGAAGTTGCCACGCGCATCTGGCATTTCCACGATGGCAAGATCGAAGACTTCAAGGGCACCTACGAAGAATTCGCTGCGTACACCGAGCAGAAAGCCTCGACACAAATCGCGAGCCGCGGTCGCTAGCGCTCTCTGTTCAGCCGTTCTCTCACACTCAGCCTGACATTCTCAGTAGTTTCGGCGTCGAAACCCTCGTCGCTCGAAATCTGTCTCGTGTACCATAGCGGCGCATCCCAGCTCGACCGAGGTCCTTGTGAAAAAGCTCGCGCTGTTTTTGCTGTTCCTTTCTCTCGTCTCCACAACGTTAGGGCAGAACAAACACACGCCGACCATTGATGAACAGCTGAGCCTGAAGAGCATCAACGGCCAGCAAATTTCGCCCGACGGGCGCTATGTCGCTTACCGCGTGCGCGAGACCGACTGGGAAGGGAATCAGTACATTCGCCAGCTTTGGATCGTGAACGTTTCGACGGGCTCAAATTTTCAGCTCACGCGGGGCAAAAAATCCGTCGAGGGATTCCATTGGTCGCCCGACAGCAAATGGATTGCCTTCACCACCGAGCGCGAACAAAGCGCGATCGAGCCTCCGGACAAAGAAAAAAAAGACGACTCGTCCGCCAAGAAAGACGAGAAAAAGGAAAGCGAGAAGACCGACACCGATAAAGATAAGGACAAAAAAGACGCGAAATCCGGCGACAAGTCCGGCAAACCCGCGGCGCACCAGATCTGGCTGGTCTCCCCTGAACGCGGTGAAGCGTGGCAGCTCACGCGTCACGAAACCGACACTCAAGATTTCGATTGGTCGAAAGACGGCAAGCAGATCGCGTTCACCGCGGCAGCGATCGAATCGAAGCCCGACAAGGATCGCAAAGAGAAATACAGCGACTACGAAGTCTTCGAGGAAGACTACAAACAGAGCCAGATCTGGACCGTCGATGTTGCCGCAGCGCAGACAAACTTCCTTCCCGTGAAGGCGCGCCAAATCACCAAAGACGAAAAGCTCAACGTAACTTCGTTCTCTTGGTCGCCCGATTCGACGTTGATCGCGTATTCGGTGACGGCGAATCCTTTTCTTTCATTCCGCATCGACGAAGACATCTATATTGCGGACCTCGCTCACGATAACGCCGTCCACAAAGTCGTCGCGCTCGAAGGTCCCGATGGCGGCCCTATTTTTTCTCCGGACGGGAAGCAGCTCGTATTTTCCACCGCGCTGGCATCGCCATACCCCTTTTACACGAACAGCCACATTGCAACCGTCGATGTGGACAAAGTTCTCGGCAGGCCGGCAACAACGCCCGCCGATGTCCGCGATCTCATTGCGAAATTCGACGAAGATCCCCGCCTCATCGATTGGGGACCAAACGGCATCTATTTCACTGCGCTCCAAAAGACGACCGGCCATCTATTTCGCCTTGATCCATCCACGGCGCAGATCACTCGGATCAGT
>JAFAZL010000022.1 GCA_019239815.1 Acidobacteriota bacterium | reverse complement strand
GCAACCCAAGTTTACGCAGTAGGCGAAGACCACGGCTGGCGCATCGGCCGGCTCATCGACCCCTTCGGCCTCCACTGGGAAATCGGCCACCCGCTGGACAACTAGCCCGAGAGCGATCGTCGACAAACGAACCGGCGTGCACCCAATTCAACCTGTCATATCGAGCGTAGCGAGGGACTGCTTTTCTTTCTTTCGCAGCCGCCGCTACGAAATCACCGTACCGCCGGATTCTCCGCACTGAAAATGCCCGTCGGATTGTCCTTCCAGATCCACGCATGCACCAACCATTGTGTCTTCGCGACGAAGTGCCCACCCTTCTCCGTGCATTGCGCCTCCGTTAGTCCGTGAGGATTGTCTAGATGCGGCAACATGCAGACATTGTCGTGCTTGTGCCAAACCGCCAGCGATTTCGGAAACGGTGGATTCGCAGGTTGGCCGTCTGAACCGTCCGGCCCATTCCACAAATACCCTACGCCACCCAGTGTGTATCCACCCGTTGACGCCGCGTCCTTCACGTACAGCAAAATCGGTGGCTTCTCGACATCAAAGTGATCGGGCTCCATGGTCAAAACGTAGTGGACGCCCATTCCCGGCACCTCACCTCCGAGCGCCTGATACCCGGCGCCTTCCGCAGCCTGCACATCTTTGTATTTCTCCGTCGCCTTCCTTGCGCGCTCCAACTCCGCCGCAGTGTTCTGCAGCTCCGCATAAGTCAGCGCCGCACCGTTCGTGTGCATCGAGTGCGACATCATGTGCCCCGACGAGTTTTGCTTCCCACTCGCGAGCGACAAGTGCGCCACGCCAGCAATTCCCACCACAGAAACGAGAGCCGCCGCGATACCAACAACCTTCATCGATTTCCGCATTTTTCCTCCCTCCCAGATTCCCTAAAATTGTGAATCCGAACCGCGCTCGCAATCTCCGCCCGGCGTATATTAGGCGTCGCTGAAATCGCGCAGTCCGTTCACGCGGGAAACTCTACGAGAGCTCCCCTGAACAGCCTCTGAACGCACTGTTCAGCAAACGTTCAGCTTCACTCTCGTCTTCTAGTAAAGAGGGAAAACGTGCGTGTCCTTGTCGCAGAAGACGAATCGTCGCTGGCGAAGCAGCTCACCGCCGCCCTTCGCCGCGCTGGCTATGCCGTCGATCACGCCGCCGACGGTGAACGCGCCGACCTCCTCGGCCACGACGAGTCCTACGACGCGATTGTTCTCGACCTCGGTCTCCCCAAAGTCGATGGCCTAACTTTATTGCGTCGCTGGCGTGAAGCCGGCAAAGCCATGCCCGTCCTCGTCCTAACCGCGCGCGGCAGTTGGCACGAAAAAGTCCAAGGCATCGACGGCGGCGCCGACGACTACATGTCTAAACCGTTCCGCATGGAAGAACTGCTCGCCCGACTACGTGCGCTGATTCGCCGCTCGAGTGGTCAGCCCAATCCCGAACTTCGCTGCGGCTCCGTCACGCTCGACCCACGCACCGGCAAAGTGACCCTCGACGGCGCCGAGGTAAAACTCACCAGCCACGAATTTCGCGTCCTCTCCTATCTCATGCACCACGGCCAACGCGTCGTCTCGCAAGGCGAGCTAACCGAACACATCTACTCCCAAGACTTCGATCGCGACTCAAACACCGTCGAAGTCTTCATCGCTCGCTTGCGCCGCAAACTAGGTGCCTCCGTCATAGAAACCGTTCGCAGCCTTGGGTATCGCATGAAGGCCAATCCATGAATTGGCTCCGCTCTTTTCGATGGCGCATTCTTCTTGGCACAGGTCTGTGGACGCTCGGATTAATTCCACTCCTCCACATGCTTTTCCTCGCGATTCACGGCCAGACCCGCTTCATACCAAATTGGGGGCTCAAGGTTTTCTTTGCTTTCGCCGCGGTGTTCATCAGCACCGGAGTCTGGCAATTCCGCGCCGGACTCTTGCCCTTCGGTCGCCTGCGCCGGCAACTCTCAGGCTTGCGCGATGGTTCCGCTGAAAGAATCGAAGGAACCTACCCCACCGAAGTCCAGCCGCTCGTCAACGACCTCAATTCCCTGCTCGCCCACCGCGAAAAAATCGTCGAGCGAGCCCTCGCGAAAGCCGGCGACCTCGCCCACGGCTTGAAAACGCCCCTAGCCGTGCTCGCTCAGGAAGCCGAACGCGCCGAAGCCGCAGGCCAACACGAAATTGCCTCGATGATCAGACTTCAAGTCGATCGCATGCGCCGCCAGGTCGATTACCACCTCACCCAAGCTCGCGCAACGAGTCCCGGCAACGTGCCCGGCGCGCGCTGTTCCGTCTTAGTCGCTGCCGAGGGTCTGACCCGCGCGCTGCAGAAAATTCACGCTGCTCGCGGTCTCGCGATCGAGGTCGATGTCCGGCAAGATCATTTCATTCGCGGCCAGCGTGAAGACCTCGAAGAAATGCTCGGCAACTT
>JAFAZL010000901.1 GCA_019239815.1 Acidobacteriota bacterium | reverse complement strand
TTCTACGAAGCCTACGAGCGCTACACGCCGCCCATTCTCTCCATCCCAGGCAACCACGACGGCGAAGTCGACGATCCGACCGCGCAAACGTCGCTCGACGGTTGGGTCGCCTACTTCATGCAAAAAACACCCGACGTCGATCCCATTTCAAAAGATGCTCCGCGCGTCGGCCTCAACCTCCCGAATCCCTACTGGACGCTCGTCACGCCCTACGCCACATTCGTCGGCCTATATACCAACGTACCCGAAGGCGGCTCCGTCGATTCGAATCAACAAATGTGGGTAACCAACGAATTCGCCACCGCCGACAAAAACTTGCCGCTGATCTTCTGCCTGCATCACCCAATCTATTCCTTCGACGTCTTCCACAGCGGCAGCTCAAAAATGGCCGACGTCCTCGAAAACGCCATCCGCGACACCGGACGCGTCCCAAATCTCGTGCTCTCCGGCCACGTTCACGACTATCAGCGGATCGAACAGAACATCTCTGGCAAGAAGCCGACGCCGTTCATCGTTTCCGGCAACGGCGGCTACCACAACTTGCACCAGATTCACTCGGCCAACGGCGCCGTGGCGCCAGACACCGGCGCCAAGCTCATCTATGGCAAAGTGACTTGGGGCTACCTCACCCTGACCATCGACGACAAAACCATCGACGGCGAATCCACTGAACTCGACAAAACCGGCAAGGTTACGACCGCAGCCGACACTTTTTCGTATCCAACAGCTGCAGTCATCTTAAAGGACCCAAAGAGTGTCCCGACACTGTAAATCCCTCCGGCCTGGAAGGCGGCTCTTCGGTGGCCGCCTTCCACCCTCGAATCGTCAGGGCACGACTTCAGTCGTGCCGCTCATCGTCCATCACGCAAAAGCGTCATACCGAGCGAAGCGAGGGATCTGCTTTTTTCTTTCCGTGTCTCACTCGGAGCACAACTCACTAGTGGCAGTGGTTAAAGAGCGAGCAAACGGTGAACTCTAGATCCGCCAATGATTACGCTTTTCCAGTCACCAGTCACTAATCACTAGTCACTGTGTGCGGACCCGCAAACAAATATTTTGCAAAGTTTCTAAGGGATTCCCTTAGGACGCGCGTCCTATTGGCCGCCTCGTTCGCACTCCCTAAAATCCTCACATCATGTTCGAAACAACAGAATTCCTGAGCCGCTTGGCTTCGCAACTCAAACTGAACAAACAACCCGCGGAACGCCGCGCCATCGAAAAACTTCTAAAAGATATCGCCGAAAAATACGAAGACGGCCGCTACGCCAACCGCTGCGACGCCGAACGCGATTTTCGGGATCTCGTAGACAAAGCCTGCGCCGCCTGACGGCCTTCTGGTCTATCTCCAAAAATAGATAATGGTTGAACCAGCCAGGATAAAAGCTCCGCCGATGAGTATTCCGGGAGTGGGCAATGCGCGGAAAAACAAATAGTTGGTCGCTTGAAACATCACGAAGAGACATGCGATGTAAACGCCCGTCGCTTCCGCAAACTCGACCGGCGCCAGATTGAGCAGCGCACCATACATGCCGAGCAGAACCGTTGCTCCGGCAATCATCGTCAATCGACCAAATATCACGTGATAGTGGAGACCCATCCTCATCAGGGCATCCCCGATAGCCTCGCAAATCGTCGCCGCCAGAATGAACGCAAATACTCTCATGCCAAAAATGTTGGCATGCCTCATCCAATACGTTCAATCGTTTTCGGATCGCGTTCTGCTGCTACCGTCGCTGGCGCGTTACTTTCTCCCGTTTACCGCCACCATAGTCGCGCTGCGCAGACAGAGTCAACATTCGCATGCTGATCGACGCGACGCCAATCACCGACGGCTGCGTCAGTTCTTGAACCAATTTGACGTATTCGTCCGCTCCCGAAAAAGTCAGCGGCACGCACGGCCGGTCTCGCGGCACAATCGACTTCACCATTCGTACCGCGTAGTCCGGCGCCGTCACCTGCGCTCGCGCCGCAAGTTCCGGGCTCTTCGGAAGCTGCTCCGGCGAATATGCGACCACACCGCGGGTGACTCTCGAAATCAATTCGGTTCGAATGATCTCGCGCAGACCAGGTTCCTCTTCCACGACCACGACACAATCGGGCGGCGCTGAATAGACTCGCTCCATCACCCGCTCTTGCAGCAGTTGCAGCGAATATCCCATCTCCCGTGCGCGCCAAATCGTTTCGTTGATCAACCCGTCTAGATCGCTCTTCACCGACGGCTCGACCGATCCTGCAGCGGCCTCCACAAACAATCGGCTCCCTTGCCGGCGCACAAGCCAGCCCCGTTTCACGAGTTCTTGGTACGCCTTACTCACGGTGTTGTGATGAATTTTTAGGCGCACCGCCATCGTTCGAACGCTTGGCAGTCGTTGACCTGCCCGAAGCTTGCCGGTGCTGATCAGGAACACGACCTGTTCCGCAATCTGCTCCTGCAACGGAACGTCGTTGTTTCGGCTCAGGTGAATCTGCATGGTCGCAACTTCGGCATTCTATCTGTCTCGCCCTGAACGATGAAGCTCTCCGGTAGCGCCGGCATCTTGCCGGCGATTTTGTGTAGCCCGCAGCAACCTGTCGCAATGTGACAGTCAAAGTTCTGTCACTCCCGGCCCACACGCCCTTCCGCACTTCCTCCATTCTGCTTGTGACGGAAACGTTCCGTGGATGTCTACACGGAATCGAGAGGGGAAATAGAATGATTCAAGTTGCCTTGATCGTCGCCATCACGATGTTTTTCTTCGTGCTCGAACGCGTACTCCCCGGCCGCGAACTTCCCGAAGCTCCCGGTTGGTATTTGCGTGCGGCCTTTCTGAACGCCTGCCAGATTTCGCTCGTTCTCCTCGTCGGCGCTGTCTGGAACCACTGGTTTCAGCGATGGTCGCTCTTCCATTTGGGCGGCAAAATGCCTCCGCTGCTGGAAGGCTTCGTCGGATGGTTCATTGGAACCTTCGTCTTCTATTGGTGGCATCGCGCGCGCCACGATTCCAATTTTCTCTGGCGCGTCTGTCACCAGATTCACCACAGCCCCAGCCGCATCGAGGCGTTGACCGCTTTCTACAAACATCCGTTAGAAATCACCGCGGACTCGATGATCGTCAGCGCGCTGATGTTTTCATTCCTCGGCGCTTCCATGGCGGGCGCCGCCTGTTACAACGTGTTCGCCGTATTTGGCGAGTACTTCTATCACAGCAATCTCCGGACCCCGCAGTGGATGGGCTACTTCCTCCAGCGCCCCGAACATCACTCCGTCCATCACCAACTCGATTTGCATCGCTTCAACTACGGAGACATCACCTGGTGGGACCGCCTCTTCGGCACCTTCCGCGAAACCGACACTTTCGCCGCGCAATGCGGCTTCCCCGACAACCACGAACGCCACCTGGGCCGCATGCTCCTCTTCCGCGACAGCTACTAACGCCCGCTCGGGCTTCGCGACTGCCCCGTCGAAGCCCGAACCTCATTCCCCGAGCATTTCTCGCTCACGCAGCACCTTTAAAGGTGCTAATATCGATGTTCTGAGGGTTCGCATGCTCGACATCAAAAAAGATATTCAAGCCATGACCACGTTCCGGCGCAACCCAGCCCGGTTCATGAAACATCTCAAGAAAACAAAGCGCCCCCTTGTTCTCACCGTCAACGGAAAGGCCGAGGCGGTCGTGCAAGACGCTGAAGCTTATCAACGCCTGCTCGACATTGCCGCCCGTGCAGACGCAGCTGAAGGCATCCGCCAAGGACACGGAGATGTGAAGAAGGGCCGCGTGCGACCGGCGCGTGATGTTCTCGAATCCTTCCGGCGCTCTCGTGAAATACCGCGTTAAGTTGACGGGTCGCGCGGCGCGTGACCTGCAGGACCTGTACGACTCAATCAGTGCACAAACTAGCCAGAACGCCTTCGTCTGGTTCAACGCACTCGTTGAAGTGATTTACAGTCTAGATCGGTTTCCCGAGCGCGGAGCAGTGCCCCCGGAAAGCAAATACGATCGCCAGCTTTTCTTCGGTAGGAAACCCCCTATCTACAGAATCGTCTACGAATTCGATAAACGAAGACGCATAGTAAACGTGCTTCACATCCGCCATGGCGCCAGGGACTTCGAAGAGAAGTGACCCTTGGGGCTGCCGGATCGAGATCTACGACCTCCGCGATTTCTGTGGCGAATTCTTCTTCATTTCGACAGCTCAACAACCGATTCGAACAGTACCACTCTATAAATCCCCATTGACAGAGTGGATAATATGCTGTATCATGGGTCGTGATAGCTTTGACTAGCCCTCCCGAATCCTCACCTTCTACTGCCGCGCCCACTTCTATATCCATAAACCCCCTAGAATCAAATCCTTGCGCATCTTCGCAATCTAACTCCCTTAAAATCACATCCTTGCGCAAAAACACCCGGGGGAGGGTGTCGCAGCCCGCCACGCGAACCCTCGGTCATATATGATGACCGCACTTCGGAGGACGCCAATGCGCTCGTATCTCTCTGCGATCCTGATCACTTATGTCGCGTTTGTCGCTGCCGCGCCGCTGCAGGGCCAGCCCTCGCCTCCCGATCTCATTTTGTTCAACGGAAAGATTTTCACAAGCAATCTGCAACAGCTCCATGTAGAGGCCGTCGCCATCCGTGGTGATCGCATCGTAGCGGTCGGCGATTCCCCAAGAATCAAATCACTCGCCGGGCCAAAGACCAAGTCGATCGATCTCGGCGGACGAACCGTAGTCCCCGGCATCAATGACGCGCATTTACACTTGGGAATCGAACCCGCCAATATCGTCGAGTTGAAATTAAGCGGGATGAATCCGTCGTGGGACGAAGTGAAGTCCGCGATCACGGCGGCAGCGGCCAAAGCTCCGGAGGGCGCGTTTATCTCCGGTGAAGTCGGACCGGCCATTTTCTCCAATCTCGACGTCAATCGTGAGTCGCTGGACAAGATTTCATTAGGCCATCCGGTACTGCTCGCGACGCTCACAGGTCACGCGCAGTTTCTGAACAGCGCGGCACTCGCGAAGCTAAATCTGCACGACGGCCAACCTGATCCAATGGGTGGTCGGTATGAGAAAGACACGAACGGTAAATTGACCGGGGTGTTGCGCGAGTATGCCGTGATCAACGCCGGTCGCGTATGGGAAGCAATGACTACCGACGCGGTTGGCGTGAGTCAACTTCGAGACCAACTCCAGCAAGCAGTAATGTTGGGCATTACCTCGATTCAGAACATGTCCAGCGTGCCACCCGCGCGATTCATTTCGCTCGTCGAAAAGGCGCCGACGACGATTCGCGTTCGTGTCATGCGCGTTGCCCTCACCACGCCCTCTGGGCGCGATCCACAGGAAGACGTCAGTCTGCCGCGAAACCCTTCTCCCTTGATCACGGTGACCGGGACGAAATGGATTCTCGACGGAACGCCATTGGAGAACACGTTCCTTCCTCGCAATTCTGGGTCTAGCGGTGAGCACCTATCCATGGAGGATGGAATTCTCCAGCTTGATCCATTGTTTCCGCCATTGGAAATACCCGCGATACTGCGAGAGACGCTCGCGAGCAAAGATCAGCTACTCGTACATGTTGCGGGAACGCCCTCTGCCGCGGCGATGCTCGACGCTATGGAAGCATCCGGCGGCGAAAACGTGTGGTCAGCAAAGCGCGTGCGGTTTGAACACGGCGATGGAGTACTCGCCGATATGCTGCCGCGAATGAAAAAACTCGGCGTCATGGATGTCGAGAATCCGACTCATCTCGGAATGATCACAGTGATACCCGAGCTCTTTCACGGGAAGCCGTTGGAAAAAACCCAACCCTTGAAGTCGTTTTTGGATTCAGGGGTTCCGCTGGCCCTCGGTTCCGACGGACCGATGAACCCCTATCTCAACATCATGCTGGCGTCGATGCATCCGGATCGACCTTCCGAGGCGATCACCCGCGAGCAGGCCGTAATCGCCTATACGCTCACGTCTGCCTACGCAGAATTCGAGGAAAAAGAAAAAGGAAGTCTCGAGCCTGGAAAGCTGGCTGACCTCGCGGTCCTGTCGCAAGACATCTTTGCGATCATCCCGGACGAACTGCCGAAGACGGTATCCGTGCTGACCCTAGTCGGCGGAAAAATTGTCTACGACGGGAAGGCGGTAGCCGTGAATTGAGGCGCCCACGTTCCGCTTCGACTGTCCAAACGTGTTAACGTCTCTGGTCCGCTAAACATGTCGCAAAAACTTCCATCGCTCGTGATCGTCGGCCGCCCCAACGTCGGCAAGTCCACGCTCTTCAATCGTTTGACCGGCACGCGCCGCTCCATCGTCACCAACGAGCCCGGCATCACGCGCGATCGCATCTACGGCAAAGCCGAATGGCGTGGCCGTCAAATCGAAATCGTCGACACCGGAGGCATCGTTCCCGACGACAAAGCTCTCATTCCGCAAGAGATCCTTCGCCAGGCCAATATCGCCATCAAAAAAGCTTCCCTGCTCGTCCTCGTCGTCGACAGCCAGGCCGGGCTGACTCCTCTCGACGAAGAACTCGCTCGCCTCCTCCGCGCTACCGGCAAACCCTTCGTCGTCGCCGTCAATAAAGTCGACGCCACCTCGCAGGTTAACAACGCCGCCGTGTTCCATCGTCTCGGCGCCCCGATTTTCCCCATCGCCGCCGAACACGGCACCGGCGTCGACGACCTCCTCGACGCCGCCCTGGAGCAGTTTTATCCGCACGCCGAATCTACCGCGCCAACTGCGGCCGTATCGACCTCCACAAAACATGGAGGGGCGCAGCTTTACCCTGAGGGCGACAGCAGAAGGGCCGCTGCGCCTCAGCTTGGCAAGATTTCAGACTCTACCGACGCCGACATTGACCCCGAATACGCCGACGCCGAAAACGAATTCGCCGGCGAAACCACCGACAACGACCCCAATCGCCCCGTTCAAGTCGCCATCATCGGCCGCCCCAACGTCGGCAAATCCACGCTTCTGAATCGCCTCGTCGGCGAAGAACGCTCTATCGTCTCGCCCATCCCCGGCACCACGATGGATTCCGTCGACACTGAAGTCGAGCACGACAGCCACTTCTACAATTTCATCGACACCGCCGGCATCCGCCGCAAAGGCAAAACCACGCTCGTCGCTGAAAAGCTCAGCGTCGTCATGGCCCGCCGAGGACTCGAACGCGCCGACGTCGCGCTCCTCGTCGTCGATGGCGAACAGGGCGTTACGCAAGGCGACGCGCAAATCGCCAACTATGCCGAGCAATCCGGCCGCAGCGTCATCATCGTGATGAATAAGTGGGATCTCGCAGTAGAAGCCGCGCGCAAAGCCGCCGAACGCGCCAATGCAACAAGCAAAGGCCAAGCTCGACGCGACGCACACAATCGACGCGCCGAAGCCGCAGCGAAGTACAGCACGAGCGCTCGAACCGGCGCCAAGTTCAAAGCGGG
>JAFAZL010000725.1 GCA_019239815.1 Acidobacteriota bacterium | reverse complement strand
CCGCGAATATTGTTCAGCGTCGATTGCGCGATTTCGCGCACTTCCTGCAAATCGGCTCGCAGTGGCGAGCCTTCGGGCGCCTGATTGCCGAGACGGCCGAGCAGGGAACCGATCGCGGTGAGCACCTGGCCGAATTCATCGTGCAGCTCGCGCGAAATATGGCGCAGGGTTGATTCTTGCGTTGAGATCAATTGCTGCGCAAGCTCACTGCGCTGCTCCGAAAGCGCTGCGAGCCGCGCGAAGATTTCGCGATTCGTGCGGATGAGGTAAAGGCTCGTGAGTACGATTGCAATCACGATGCCTGCGAAGAAAAGATAAACCTGATGCTGTACGCGTGTGTAGATCTCGCCGATCTGCGCTGCTGCCCGCTGCTCGCCTTCATTATTTTCAACCAGCAAACGCGAAACTGCGGTGCTGAGTGCGGCCTGGCGCGCTTGCAGCGACAGTCGAATCTGCTCCTTGGCCTCAGCTTCTTTTCCGTTGTTCGCGAGAGCGAACATGCGATCCATCGCGTCCCAGAACTGGGTCAGTTGGTGGCGCAAATAGTCGCGCTGCTCCTCGGTACGTTGCGCCGACGCGTTCTGTTCTTCGATTGTCAGCGCCGCGTCGATATCGCCGCGCAAGCGCGTGAATTGTGCCGACCACGCGCTCATCGGATACGGCTCGCTCGAATCGAGCATATCGCGCATTGCCAATGCCACAGAGTTCAGATCGTTTTGCAGGCGCAGCAACTCGAGCGAATCGCGCCGATTGCGATCGACCAATTCGCTCTGCAATTTGCGCAAGCCGGAAATCTGCACCGTGATGTATGCCGAGTACGCTACGACCGCGGCGAGAGTAATGATCAACCCAAACAGAAGAGCACGCGTTGGCGAACGCTGTTCCTCGGTGCGCTGCGCTCCAGCGCGTTGTGTGGCTGTTTTCGGCACGCGCAAGGATACCTTACCCTTTGCGCCGATTCCCAACGTGCTCGGAGTGCTTCTTTGTAGGGACGGCGCTTGCTCCGCCCGGCGTCAGAACGATTGCGATCAATCCGTTCGTCCCCAGGCGCTTACAACATTTGCAGGCCTCGTTTGCGCAGAACCGCGACGCAGCCGGCCATCACCAAAATCCCCGCGAGAGGCACAAGGAAGCCGATCGGCAAGCTGTTCGCTCTCGTCGATACAAATCCCACCAGCCACGGCATTGCCGAGCCTCCCAGTGACGCCATCGAGAAAACGACTCCCCCCAATCGTCGTGCGGCAGGGCCGTACCAATGCGAAAACCACGAGATATAGATCGGGTAAATCGTTGCGCAGCCTAAGCCGGCAATTGCGAATCCCGCGATCGCAACATGCGTGCTCCTCGCCGTGATGATAACCGCGATGCCGAGGATCGACAGGACAAACGCGGTAACGATGAATCGAAACGAGCCGACGCGGGGCAAGAGCAGCGATGCGAGCCCGCGACCGACCATCAAGCCGGCATAGAAAAATAGCGGGCTCATCGTGGTCAGTTCGGTTGCGTGGCCGGCGAGCCGCTTCGCGTCTTCCGCAGCCCAACCGCCAATGCCCGCTTCGCTACCGACATAAAGAAAGAATATCGCTGCGACGATCACGGTTATTCGGACCGAGGGAATGCTTGAGTTGCTCGACGATTTTGCTGATGCCGACAAATCTCGATGACGTTCAGGGAGAGCAGCGAAGACGAACGCCACGGCTAACGCAATCGCCGCCGCTGCGAGGGTCCACAAGAACGTCGTCAGCGAATGATGCCGCAGCGAAACGCTCAGAAGCGGCGCGCATGCGACGGCGCCAATGCCCCACGCAAAATTGAGCAGGCTTACTACGCCGGCGCCGCCCGCTTCCGCACCGGCCAGGTTCGTCGGAGGTACGACCAATCCGTAACCCATTCCGTAGAGTGCAACGGCGACGAGCGCAACTCCGTGTGTCTGCGCGTTCAACAGAGCAAGGCCGACGCCCGTCAGCACGTAGCCGATGACAAGTCCTGGCCGATAGCCGCGCCATGCGGTCAAGCCCGTCGTGATCCAAACGGCGGCGAGCGACGCGGCGAACTGCACCGTGAAAAATAATCCCGCCTGCGAGTCGGTCAGATTCCAGCGCGAAATGAATGTTGGCAGGATCGGCCCCGCGATGATCGTGGGAAATCCTGTCAAAATAAATCCTGCGGAAAGCAGGGCGACGAGCCCGACGTGCTTGCGCTTTGCATCCGTCACTGAGGCGGTCGCTGAAGAAGCCATCATTTCATTCTGAAGCAGCAACTCATTGTGAAGTAGCAGTCATTTCACAGCAACGACGCCAAGATCACCTCTATAATCTTTTGGCATGATTAACGTTGGCCTCATTGGATTCGGCCTGGCCGGGCGCGCGTTTCACTCTCAGGTGATTTCGCGTGTGCCTGGGATGCGTCTCGCCGCGATTCTTCAGCGCACGGGCGATGAAGCCGCGAAAGCGTATCCCGAGGCCAAGATCGTTCGCTCGCTCGACGAGCTTCTCGCGCTGTCCGATATTCGGCTTATTGTGGTCGCGAGCCCGAATGAGACGCACGCTCCCTTCGCGAAAGCGGCGCTCGCTTCCGGACACGACGTCGTTGTCGACAAGCCTTTCACGACGTCGTATGCCGAAGCCGTCGATCTCGTGAACTTCGCCGAGAAGTCGGGGCGTTTTCTCACCGTGTACCAAAATCGGCGCTTTGACGGCGACTTTCAGGCGATTCGCCGGCTCGTGGCCGACGAAACGCTCGGGCGCATCGTGCGCTTTGAAACCAACTACGATCGCTTTCGCCCAAATTTAAAGCCAAATGCGTGGCGCGAGAAGGCCGCGCCCGGCGCCGGAATTCTTTTCGATATCGGGCCGCACGTGATCGATCACGCGATGATTCTTTTCGGCAAGCCCGAGGCCGTGACCGCCGACGTTCGCATCGAGCGCGAAGGCGGACTTGCCGACGATGCGTTCGACGTCATGTTCCACTATCCGAACAGCATGCGCGCCGTGCTCAGCTCGAATATTCTCGCGGCGTCGCAGCGGCCGCGATTTCTGCTCTTCGGCACGAAAGGCGCGTTCGTGAAGCAGAGCGTCGATCCGCAAGAAAACAATCTGCGCTTCGGTAAGATTCCTGCGAAAGGTCCCTGGGGCGCCGAGCCGGTGGAAAATTGGGGCGTGCTCACTCTGTCCGATGGCACAAACACGACGCAGCGCAGTGTTCCGTCAGGTACAGGCGACTATCGCGATTTTTACGCCAACGTGCGCGACGTGCTGGAGGGCAAAGCAGAGCCATTCGTGAGTTTGCCGTGGGCACTGGACGTGATGCGCGCGCTGGAACTGTGTCGGGCCAGCAGCGACCAACAGCGCACCTTGCCTTGGCCGACGTAGTCACCTCCGATTTTCTGAGCGTGGCCGCCTGGAAAAGGCGGTAGCTGGATCTCGCCGTTTCGCATCGAAATCACCGACAGCACTGCGTACATTTTTGGCGGTGCTGTCGGCGCTTCCGCGTATACTGGGCCTACAAACGAGGAGCATCGTGCAAATCGAACTGGCACCATCGATTCTTTCCGCGGACTTTTCCCGCTTGGGCGAACAAGCACGAGCCGCGATCGACGGGGGCGGCACCGTCCTGCACGTCGACATCATGGACGGGCACTTCGTGCCGAACATCACGATAGGCCCGCCGGTTGTCGCGTCACTGCGCAAGGCGCTGCGCGACGTTCCATTCGATTGCCATTTGATGATCGAAAATCCTGACGATTTCATTCCGGTGTTCGCCGAAGCCGGGGCGAACTGGATGTCGGTGCATCAGGAAGCGTGCGTGCACCTCGATCGCACTTTGCATCTGATCGAATCGCATGGATGCAAGCCGGGAGTGGTAATCAATCCCGCGACTCCGGTCGCGATGCTCGACGAAGTGCTGGACATCGTGCATCACGTTTTGGTGATGTCGGTGAATCCGGGATTCGGCGCGCAACGCTTCATTCGGAATTCGCTGCGAAAGATCGAATCGCTGGCGCGAATTCGCGAAAAGCGCGGACTGTCGTATCGCATCGAGGTCGATGGCGGCGTCGATATGGTGACGATCGGCGAAGTCGTGCGGGCCGGTGCGGATTTGCTCGTTGCGGGGAACGCGGTGTTCGGGCACGGCGATCCAAGGCAAAATGCAGCGGAGCTGCTGCGCGCGGCGCGGGCGAACACGTTGGCACGAGCGTAGCGAGTTTTAGGATTTCCCTTCTTTCTTAAACTTCCTTTCGATTTCCCAATAATTCTTACGAAGTGGCGGCGTGATGTTGGAGGATGAATTTCTCCATGGCGTTGGCGAAGCCTTCGTCTTCGCTTGAGGTGGTGACGTAGGTCGCGGATTTCTGTACTTCAGCGCTCGATTGGCCCATGGCGATGCTGACGCCGCTTTTCACGAACATCAGGACGTCATTGGGTTGGTCGCCGATCGTGGCGATTTCGTCGGGCGGAATTTTCAGCAGGTCGGACATGATCTTTACAACTTCGCCCTTGTTCGCTTTCGGATGGGTGACGTCGAGATAATACGGTTGCGAGCGCGCCGCAGAGGCGTGGTCGCCTAGTGCTTTCTGCACATCTTTTTCGCACTTGGCGACGCCTTCCAGATCATCGCTGATCCCGACAACTTTCGCGACTTTGTCCACGATGGACTTGAGATTGTCGGTGACAACGGGCTCAAATTTTACGGTCCACTGTTCACGCGCAACATGTGGAGCATTGACGTCGCGGACGAACCAATCTTTATCTGTGTAAACCCAGGCATCAAGCTTGTGATCGAGGATCAACTTCACCGTCTGTTTTACGACATCGGGAGGCAGCACGTTTTGTTGCAAGACCGTTATTAGATCGGGCTTGATGACGACGCCGCCGTTGAATGCGGCGATCGGTTCGTCGAGCTTGAGCGGCTCGATGAGCATGGCCATACCTTTGGGCGGGCGGCCGCTGGTGATGACGAATTGGATTCCGGCGTCGCGCATCTTGAAAACGGAGTCGATGGCGCGCTGGGTGAGGATTTTGTCGTGCGTGACGAGAGTGCCGTCAACGTCGGCGATTACGAGTTTGATGGGTTTCGTGGGAGCTGCTGGCGGCATTGTTTGTCCTCAGTGAGAATTTTTGCGTCGTAGTTTACGTTGAGATCCTTCGCCGTCATTCTGACGGCTCAGGATGACATGATTTTCAACTATTGTTCTTCGTAGTCCCAGGTCAGGCCGCCGTCGACGACTACGGTTGTGCCGGTCATATAGTCGGAGTCGCTTGAGGCGAGAAAGGCAGCGATACCGGCTACGTCTTGAGGCGTGCCCAGGCGATTGAGTGGGATGTTTTCGAGGAGCGGCTTCAGTTTGGCAGGATCATTGAGCAGGTTTTTGTTGATCGGCGTTTCGATGGCGCCGGGTGCGATGTTGTTGATGGTGATGCCGAGCGGGGCGAGTTCGATCGAGAGATTGCGCGTGAACATTTTGACGCCGCCTTTGCTGGCGCAGTAGGAAGTGAAATGGGGGAAGGGAAGTTCTTCGTGGACGCTGCTGATGTTGATGATTTTTCCGCCGGCTTTGGCCTGGCGGCGATGATTGACGAAGGCTTGGGTGACGAAGAACGGGCCTTTGAGGTTGACGTC
>JAFAZL010000608.1 GCA_019239815.1 Acidobacteriota bacterium | reverse complement strand
TTTCATATGCGTCTTTATTTCAATGACTTAACGGCCTCTTCTTCATATCCCAAGCAACTTCACACAGCCGTGGGGAGAATTTGTTACAAGTTGCCCTAGAGGGCAGCCGCGCATCTTCTTGCAGTTTGCTAAGCGGCTTCAGTGACCTAAGAAATTATCGAAGAGCCTCAATCACACTGGTTCTCAAGGTGAATCGGCAGGGCGAACATTGTGCGAAATCTACTCGGGTTATGCGCCAGTACTGGTCTTTAGTAAATCGCACGCTCGGGTGAATCCTTTATGGACATGTGGACACGCTTGGTGTTGAATGAAGCAACGCTTAGGTGAACTTGGTCCCGGTACCTATGCGTCGGCGTCCAAGCCTGTGTCTCGGATTCGTTCCCCGAGACAGCCGCAGCAGTCCTACGACGCGCGATCCCAAATTAAAGTGTGCCGATAACGTGAGTTCTTCTCTCATGCTTGGCGCTGGGGTGTCGCTTCGAATTCACCCGGTGCCGCGCGGTCCGATCGTTAACGAAGACTTCTTCGGTCTGCGTGAGAACCCGTTTAGCCTCACTCCGAATCCGCGCTACATCCATCGCACCCGGCACGCCCATGAGACTTTGGGCCGGATCACCCGCGGCATTCTCGACCGCAAAGGCCTCATTCTGCTCACCGGCGACGTCGGAACCGGCAAGACCACTCTCCTTTACACCGCCCTCCATCTTCTCGATGGCAATCCTGCTGTCCAACACAAGATCAAGACCGCCGTCATCGTACACCCGACGCTGACCCGCGAAGAGTTTTTGGAAAGTATTCTCGATGAGTTCGACGTGCCGTGCGCCTCGCCCCGCCGGCAGGTTCGGTTGGAAGCGCTGCTAAAAATGCTTCTGGACGTTCGCCGCAAGGGTGGGCTCGCTGTCCTGGTCATCGACGAAGCGCAAATGCTCACTGGTGAGCTCTTGCAAGAGATCCGTGCGCTTCTTGAACTTCAAACCGGGCCGGAGAAATTGCTGCAAGTGATTCTGTGTGGCCACGCCGCAATCGAAGCCAAGATCGACGCCCTGAATCAGGGCCGCGGCCAGTCGCTTGAAGTCGTGCGCTGCACCGCAAAGCCTTTGACGCAAGATGAAACTCGTGATTACGTGCAGCACCGTATGCGTATTGCCGGTGCGAAATCCGACACCATCTTTTTGCAGGAAGCCGTCGCGCGGGTACACGAACGTTCCGGCGGAATCCCTCGCCTCGTCAACTTGCTGTGCGCACAAGGTCTATCCGTCGCAGCCAGTCGGCAAGTGATCCGCGTTAGTCCTCGCATGATCGACGATGCCGCGGCAAAAATCTGCGCCAAAGCTCAGGCCCGCGTGTTTGAGCCTGTCGAAGAAGCTGAACCTGTTTCCGCTGAGAATGCCGGCGCAAATACGGCGAAGCTTACAGCATCTTCGACAACAAATACGGTAAGTGCTCGCACGGCTCGACGGCATAAGAGGGCCGCGCGTCGCGCCCGAATCGCCGAAGCGGTAAGACGGGCGGCGCATGTCGACTCCCAAGAAGTCGCGGCTCGAGTACGCACAGCGGAAGGGTTAGGGCAGCATCAAGCTCCAGCGGCTGCCGTCGCTCCGCCCGCGGCTCCTGCATCGACGAAGCTCGCAAAGGCTGCGAAGAAGAGCGCGCTTGCCTTCGGACGATTCCGAAGTCCATTACTGGCTCTCAACGCCCGGCTGAATCGCTGGTGCTCTCAAAAGTTCACTAGCAAACCACGCGGTAAGCGACTCTTTCAAATTGGCTTAGCGGGAATCGCTCTGCTCGCCGTTGCTGAAGTCGTCGGCGAACTGGCGCCGGCCCACGTTGTCCACATCGCCTTCGGCTTCATGGGCATGCTCTTCATCGACATCGCGCTCGGCATGGGCCTGTATTTGCTTTTGATCGGCGCCGGCCTCGTCGGTACCCGCCCCGCCTGGGCTCAGGCATTGCTCGACTCCTGGGCCTCTCTAACCCGTCGCTCAGGCTGACGCCGCTCTGCGACCGCGTATTCGCTATCACTCCTGAAACTCCTGTTGGCCTAGAGCAAAGAACTGTCATCCTGAGCGCGTCCGCAGGACGCCTAAGGATTTCAGCCGTCAACCCCGCCACCGAATATTCGCGAAGCATCGCAGCCTCCGATATCCACTTGATGAACTATCTGTTTCTGCTATACTAGGCATGTAGAAAACCACGTCCCGACAAGCCGGCAACCGCCGGCGTTTATTTTGTCCGACCTCGGACGGCTCGCCGTTGGAAAGGTAATGGAAGCGAACTTCGCCAGACGGGAAGGCAGCGGTCGAGAGTCGATTTCACATCCACTCTTTTTCGAAGTTGGCCCGTCCGCAACCAACTCAAACGAAATGCCTTGCGCACTCCCGTTTTCCGTATACGCGCAACCCACAGATTTTAAGTGATTTACGCACTCTCAAGAAAAACACGGGGTATACCCAAAGCTTCCCAATTTGGGAATGATTCAACAACGCCAAGAGCAAGCCTGAACAGTCAGTCCGTACTTTCAACCTTCAAAGTGTCGACTGTTGACTCGCTTCTCACGCAATTTGCCCGCGCTTCGCCAGCTGTTGAATCCGATCCGCCGCCCGGAATGCCAGCGCCTCGATCGTCATCGTCGGCTGCCCACGGCCCGAGGTCACGAGGCTACTCCCGTCGCAAAGGAAGAGGTTTTTTACATCGTGCGTCCGATGGTCCGCATTGATAACCGAAGACT
>JAFAZL010000570.1 GCA_019239815.1 Acidobacteriota bacterium | reverse complement strand
TCACATCACGAAAGTGAGTTGTACTAGAAGTCGTCACGCTGACCGCAAGGAGGCAGACGCCCAAGGTATGACTCATGATTGGGGTGAAGTCGTAACAAGGTAGCCGTAGGAGAACCTGCGGCTGGATCACCTCCTTTCTAAAGTAGTCGTGGCTCAACTCGCTATGGTGTGCGAGTCATGCCACGCAATGCCTCTTGAGCTCTCACGGGCTCAGCAGGCACGTTCGATACTCAGCGCTGCTCTCCTTCCGGAGCGCCGCGAGTTGGACGGATTCTGTCAGATCGCATCGGCTCAAAGAGCAAAATACAAATCGTATCGGATCATCAGAATTTCAAAGGCCGCCATCTCTGGCGGCCTTTTTCATTTGGTAGCGCCGGCATCCTGCCGGCGTCTTTATGGGAAGGGCGGTTTGTCCGTTTACGCCGCAGTTACCAGGATCGTACCCGGACCTTTGGACTTACTCTTTCGGCGAATCACAATTTCGATGTCCCGATCCAGTGCGTTGAGGAAGCGCAGTAACCGCTCAACTGAAAAGCCGTCTAACTGATAGTTTGCCAGTGCAGAAATCTTGGGCTGATTCAGGTCAAGGAGCTTCGCGGCAGCTTCCTGGCGCAGTCCCTTGTCTTTGAGAATCTTGTTGATCGTGACCGCAAGCCACACCTTGGTCTTCTCCTCCTCAGCGTTAGGCAACTTCAAGTCCGCGAACACATTTCCGGAACTTCGACTCATCGTCACCTTAGTAGTCTTTGCCACAGAGCCCCTCATATTCCTCTTGAGCCGCCTTCAGTCGCCGCGTGATCAGATCCCTGTCTCGCTGAGGCGTACTGATTCCGTGCGTCGATTTCTTTTGAAACGTGTGCAACACATAGACTGCTCGAGCAAATCGGACCGTATACACCGCGCGATAGGCATCGCCGCGATGGTCCTCAACAACTTCGAGAACTCCAGGCCCTTCACCTTTCCACGGTTTGGCACTTGGATGCTTTCCGCCAAACTGTGCGACGCTCAACGCCCGGCCGATGCCTCTCCGTACGGCGTCTGGAAAGCCTAGCAAATCTTCTTTGGACGAGCCTGTCCAGATGAGTGGCTTCTCTCCCGGCGCTCGAACGGTTCTCGTCATATATTATCCCTGAACTGGGATATTTTTCAAGGGTTTCGAATCGTCGGTCTTTCGATCTGATTTCTGCTCTTGACTTCGCAGTACCCTTATGGTAATCTATCTTTGTATGTAATCAAGGGAGGGCGCCGGTAAACCCGGCGCCCTTTCCCATTTTGGGAACACATTTTCGAACCACGATGCGCCGCAACCCCCACACTTTCATAGCCTTGCGCACTCCCGTTTTCCATACATCTGCAACTCCCATCCTTTCAATCACCTCCACACTCTTGGAAAAACACCGGGGGTATACCCCAAACCATCCCAAGATGGAATTGATCCGTAGTGCGCCGGCGCACCCGCGCTTACGCCAACCCGTTCTCCCTGCTAAACTTCGCGCTGCATCCACTACCCCAGGAGCTTGTATGTCCAACGTTACTGTCGTCCACTCAGGCCCGACTCGTACCGAGTCCGACTCGATGGGCCAGATCGAAGTCCCAACCGACCGCTACTACGGCGCGCAAACCGCCCGCTCGCTCATCCACTTCGACATCGGCAAAGACACCATGCCTCCCGAGCTCATCCGTTCCTTCGGCATCCTTAAAAAAGCCGCCGCGCTCGTAAACCAAGATTTAGGCAAGCTCTCCGCCGAAAAAGCATCGCTGATCACTCGCGCGGCCGATGAAGTCATTTCCGGCAAGCTCAACGATCATTTCCCGTTGCGCATCTACCAGACCGGTAGCGGCACGCAGACCAACATGAACGTCAACGAGGTGATCTCGAATCGCGCCATCGAAATCGCCGGCGGCAAAATGGGCAGCAAAAAGCCCGTTCACCCGAACGACGACGTAAATATGTCGCAGTCCTCCAACGACACGTTTCCCGCAGCGATGCACATCGCCGCCGCCACCGAGACTGCGCGCATTCTCTTGCCCGCCATCGCCAGAATTCGCGACGCCATCCAGGTCAAAGCGAAAGAGTTCGCCGACATCGTCAAGATCGGCCGCACGCATTTGCAGGACGCGACGCCGCTCACCGTCGGGCAGGAATTTTCCGGCTGGGTCGCGCAGCTCGATCGCGATGGCGCGCGCGTCGCGGTCGCGCTCGATGGACTCTACGATCTCGCGATCGGCGGCACCGCCGTCGGCACTGGCCTGAACGCGCATCCCGAATTCGCCGAGCGCGCCGCGCAGAAAATCGCCGAGCTCACCGGCCTGCCGTTCCGCTCGCATCCCAACAAATTCGCCAGTCTCGCTTCGCATGACGAAGTCGTCTTCGCCAGCGGCGCACTAAAAACGCTCGCGGCATCGCTGATGAAAATCGCCAACGACATTCGCTGGCTCGCGTCCGGCCCGCGCTGCGGCTTGGGCGAATTGATTCTTCCCGAAAACGAGCCCGGCTCGTCGATCATGCCCGGCAAAGTGAATCCCACGCAGTGCGAAGCCGTCACCATGGTCGCCGTGCAGGTGATGGGCAACGATGCGGCGATCGGCTTCGCCGGCTCGCAAGGAAATTTCGAGCTCAACGTTTTCAAGCCCGTGATGATTTTTAACTACTTGCAGTCCGTTGAGCTTCTCGCCGACGCCTGCAACAGCTTCGTCGATCACTGCATCGTCGGCATCGAAGTCGATCGCTCCAAGATCGGCCACTACGTCCACAACTCGCTGATGCTGGTCACCGCCTTGGCACCAAAGATCGGCTACGACAACGCTGCCAAAGTCGCCAAAGCCGCCCACCACAGCCACCGCACCCTGCGCGAAGCCGCCCTCGACCTCGGCCTGATCTCCGCCGAAGACTTCGACGCCCTCGTCAAGCCCGAAGACATGACCCACCCGTGATATAGGCACGATGTTGTAGGGGCGCAGCACGCTGCGCCCCATCTCGGCACAATCGTCACATTGGCGCACGACAGAAATGATTCGCAATATTCACATCGAAGGGTATCGCTCGATAAAGAAACTACGTATCGAGCTGAAAGCGATCAACGTTCTCACCGGACCGAACGGCTGTGGGAAATCCAATCTCTACAATTCGCTCGTGTTGATTGGGCGCGCGGTGGAAGGGCGGCTCGCTCGCGCAATCGCAGAAGAAGGTGGAACTCCCAGCGTTTTCTGGGCGGGACCCGAAGGTATTCGCTACACACGAAAAAAGCCGCCGAAACGCGTTGTTCTCGGCTTTGAGGAAGACGACTACACGTATGAGTTGCAGCTTGGATTGCCGGCGTTGAACGAACTCGCGCTAGGCACGATGTTTGGTCTCGATCCTCGCGTGAAGGAAGAACGAATCTGGCCAACGGGCGGCAGCGAACGGACGCTCATGCTCAAGCGCGACGAACCGACTGCCTGGCTCCGCAATGCGGAAGGCAGCATGGTCACTTACCCGTTTAAAATCTCGAAGCACGAGTCGGTGTTGTCGCAAATCATCGACCCGCACCTTTATCCGGAAATTTCTCATCTTCGCGGAAGAGTATTGGGCTGGCGCTTTTATCATCAGTTTCGTACCGACGCGGGTTCGCCGCTTCGGCAACCGCAGATCGGTGTGCAAACCCCGGTGCTCAGCCAAGACGGCTCGGATTTAGCGGCCGCCCTGCAAACGATTCTCGAGATTGGAGATAGTGAAGCGTTGCGCGACTCTATCTCAAATGCTTTCGGAGGCGCCACGCTTGGCATCGAAGGGGCCGACACCATTTTTCAGCTCAAACTGCAAATTCCCGGTATATTGCGTCCGCTCGACGCGCGCGAACTCTCTGACGGACAGCTTAGATATCTTTGTCTATGCGCTGCACTGCTGAGTCCGCGACCGCCGTCTTTGCTCGCTCTCAATGAACCGGAGACGAGCTTGCATCCCGATTTGATCGAGCCGCTCGCACAATTGATTGTGCGCGCTTCGCGGGACACACAGCTTTGGATCACCACGCACTCGCAAGCGCTGGCCGAGCGAATCGAGAAACATTCGGGAATTGATCGGGTAAGGCTACAAATGCATTCAGGAGAAACGCGTGTTCAATAGCTCTCACGCTCAATCCCTCTTGCGATCGGTGACAAAACTCGCGCTTGCTTTTTTCGCGTGCGCATTCTGCGTTCAATACGCCGGTGCGCAGACGGTGCAGACGCTGAAGGCGACGCCGAAGACGGTGGCTTGGGGATATTACGATGCGAAGGCGGCGCCAGCGCTGCGCGTCAAATCGGGCGATACGGTGGAGATTCAGACGCTGATTACTTCGAGTCCGAAGCGGCTCGAAGATGCGGGTGTGGCTCCAGCGCAGGTGGAGCAATCGCTGCGAGACATCACGGCGGAAGTCACGGACAAAGGGCCGGGCGGGCATATTCTCACCGGACCCATTTATATCGAGGACGCACAGCCGGGCGATGTGCTCGAAGTGCGCATTCTGAAAATCAAGCTGGCGATTCCGTATGCGTACAACGCATTCGGTCCCGGTCGCGGCTACATTCCCGACGATTTTCCGTACTCGAAGACGAAAATCATTCCGCTCGACGAACAGAGAAACGTCGCGCATTTTGCGCCGGGCATCGACATTCCGCTGCATCCGTTTTTCGGCAGCATGGGCGTCGCGCCACCCGAAGCGGTCGGCCGCTTCAGCAGCAATCCGCCGTGGATCATGGGCGGCAACATGGACAACAAGGATCTCGTCGCCGGCACGACACTATATTTGCCGGTTCATGCGGCCGGCGCGCTGTTTCAAGTCGGCGACGGCCACGCCGCGCAGGGCGACGGCGAAGTCGACATCACCGCGATCGAGACTTCGCTCATCGGCACGTTTCAATTCATCGTGCGCAAAGACATGCACCTGAAGTGGCCGCGCGCCGAAACCCCGACGCACTACATCACCATGGGATTCAACGACGACCTCAACGCCAGCGCGACGCTCGCCGTCCGCGAAATGGTCGATTTCCTCGTCACCGAAAAGCATCTGTCACGCGACGACGCCTATCAACTCGCCAGCGTCGCCGCCGATCTCCACATCACCGAGTTGGTCGACGGCAACAAAGGCGTTCACATGATGATCCCGAAGTCAATTTTTACTTCCGCGCCATCAAAGTAGCTATGGCTGACCAGCAATCCGAATCTCCCATCGTCGTTCGCGAGTTTGGCGATCTCGCATCTGCAATTGTTGCTCGCGGCATTCTCGATTCAGCGGGCATTTGGTGCTTTCTCGAAGGAGAAAACATGGCAGCGCAGGGTCGTAGTCACGGACCATTGAAGCTGATTGTTCGCGGCGATGATGCCGTTGTCGCCGATTCGCTTCTGCAGGGCGGCGCGAATGAAAGCGAACTCAGTCCAAACGAAGAATAGTGATTTTCCGATGACTGTTGACGCTCAAATTCGCGGGGCCCGACCGAGCGATCTGAAATCGCTCGGCAAAATGCGCCATGCGTTGTGGCCGGATTCTTCGGTCGAGCACCACGAAGAAGAGTTGGTGCCGATCCTGGCGGGGGAGTCGCCGGGTGTCATGCCGCTCGTGTACTTCGTCGCGGAGGAAAACGGCGAGGTCGTTGGCTTCGTCGAAGTCGGGTTGCGGTCTACGGCGGATGGCTGCGATTGGGCTCGCGCGGTCGGATACATCGAAGGATGGTACGTCGCCGAATCGCATCGGCGGCGCGGAGTCGGCGCAAAACTCGTCGCCGCCGCAGAAAACTGGGCGCGCGCACAAGGTTGCATCGAAATGGCCTCCGATACGCAAATCGACAATGCGCAATCGCTGCAAGCCCACCTGCGGCTGGGTTACGAAATCGCCGAGCGTTCGATACTTTTTCGGAAGAGTTTGCGGTGAGGTT
>JAFAZL010000522.1 GCA_019239815.1 Acidobacteriota bacterium | reverse complement strand
TCGAACGACGCCGTCCGTCGGCTCGCTCAAAAGTTCTTCAAGGTGAGCTTCGTCGCGGATCGAGTTGAGTTCTTTTTTCATGTGCACTTTAGACGGAGAGATTGTACTGAAAGGTTCGCGGAGAGTCGCTTGGATTCGGGTATGCTGGCGATTCAAATTTTGATGTTGAGGACTCGATGCAGCTTCGCGTAATGACGCAGCAGGATATTCGCGGTGGAGTTCGACTGAACACGCTCGTCGGTTGGAATCAAACCGAGGCCGACTGGGAAAGATTTCTCAACGCCAGCCCCAACGGCTCTTTTGTAATGGAAGACGGCGCCAAGATCGTCGGAACCGCAGCGACGTTCCGATTCGAAAACAAGTTCGCGTGGATCAGCATGGTGTTGGTCGATCCGGACTATAGAAATCAAGGCATCGGGACCTCGCTCCTACGACGCGCGATCGAATACCTCGACGACACTGGCATGCCAACGCTGAAACTCGACGCGACCCCAGCAGGAAAGCCGCTCTACGAGAAATTGGGGTTCGTCACCGAATACGAAATCGATCGCTGGATCTTGAAACGAACTGCCACGAACGAGTCGAGCCAAAAGGCGGCAGGGACAACGGCGGAAGACCTATCGGAAGTGTTCGAATTTGACCGTGAGGCGTTTGGCGCTGACCGGGGCGCATTGTTGCGCTCCCTCAACGAACACGCCCCGGACCTTACGTTAGTGGCGCGGGGCAGAAATAAGTTGACCGGCTACGTTTTCGGACGTCGCGGCCTTTTCGCCGACCACCTCGGCCCATGGATGGCCCGAGGTGTCGAATCCGCAAGACCACAACTCGCTGAATTCCTCCAGCGATCATCACGCGACACAATCATCGTCGACGCTTTCCGCTCCAATCCCATCGCAGGCGACCTTCTGCGTGAAAACGGATTCATCCCCGCGCGGCTCCTCACTCGCATGTACCGCGGTCCCAACACTTTCCCGGGCCAACCAGATTCTCTGTGCGCCATCATGGGGCCGGAATTTGGATGAAATCCTTGTGCCGCTCAGGTTAAGCTTCGCTGCCCGTGACCAACTCATCCGCCACAACCGAACCTCGTCGTGCCACCGAAACGCGCAACTCCCCAAGCCCCGCCGGCGGTGAAACGTACTACGGCTGGTGGATCGTCCTCGCCGCCTTCCTGAATCTCTTCCTCGTCGTCGGCGTTATTTTTTACGGATTCCCCGCCTTCTATCCTTATTTTGTCCAAGATCTTCACTTCACCCGCGCGCAGCTCACCCAGGGATTTCTTCTAGGCTTCCTTTTCGCTGGACTGCCGTTCGGAATTATCGCCGGCGCGTTGATCGATCGCGTCGGCGCGCGAGCCGTGATCTTAGCTGGCGTGGCGCTGGTCTCGGGCTCACTGATTTTGATGAGCCGAATCTCCGCGTTCTGGCAATTCGAACTACTGTGCATCGTGGAAGTGATCGGTTACGTGTTCGCCGGCCCAATCGCCAACCAGGTGTTGGTCGCGCGCTGGTTCGAACGCCGCCGCGGCCAAGCGATGGGCTACGCCTACCTCGGCCTCGGATTGGGCGGCGTTGTCGCGCCGATCTTGGTCAACTATCTTGCGCGCTCGCTTGGCTGGCGCCCAGCCCTCGAACTCATCGGCGCCGCCATCGCGATCATTCTTGTTCCGACGGGCCTTTGGATCACGCGTTCGAATCCGTCCGACCGCGGAATCGATCCAAAGCAATTCGGCGAAGCCTCAACGGAAAACAAAGCCGCTCTGCGGACCACAGCAGCCGCCGGAGTAACCCAAGCCGTTCGGACCGTGTCCTTCTGGCTGATTCTGCTTGGCTCCACGCTAGCTATCGGAGCTATCGGCGCCGTCATCCAGCATTTCATTCTGTTCCTGAAAGACTCGGGACACTCAGCGACAGTCGCATCGCGCTATCTGAGCATCCTGCTCACCGCCAGCCTGGGCGGCCGCGTCGTCGTCGGCTACATCGCCGACCGCTTCTCTAAATCCTTCATAATGGCGATTTTCTATTTTCTGATTGGCGCGTCCGTCCTACTACTCGCCTACCCGCAATCCACGGCCGCCATCTGGGCTTTCGCCGCGCTCTTTGGATTCTCCATGGGCGCCGACTACATGCTCATCCCGCTCGTCGTCTCCGAAAATTTCGGCACCGCGTCGCTCGGCAAAATTCTCGCGTTGATCATCATGGGCTATTCCGTCGGCCAGTGGGCCGGCCCATGGTTCGTCGGCCACATGTTCGACACGCATCACAACTACGACTTAGCCTGGAAACTGATCGCGATCTTCGCGATGGTGGGATCCACCCTGATCTATCTGACGTTTATCCGCTCGCGACGTTCGAGCACTTAATTCCCAAATTTCGGTAACGCCGCCGCCTTCGCCGTCTTGAACTCAATTCCCAAAATCTTGGCAATCGTAGGCGCAACTTCTCGATTCGAAATCGCTCCAAGTTGCGCACCCTTCGGCACACCCGCACCCCATGCCATAAAAATCGCCTGCATCTGCGGATCAGAGTTCAAAAATCCGTGGGTCCCCCCGTTTGCATCCGTGATGTACGATTTCGCCGCATCGCCCGAAAACGCATAGTCCGGCTTCGCCGCCAATACCAAATCCGGCGCCTGATCCGATGCCGCCGGAGTCGGCAGCCCCAACCCGCCAAATTCTTCGACGCCGTAAACTCTCTCAATCCCTTCCGCCTGCGCATAGATCGATTTGAGCTGCGGAATTAACCCCGCTTTCCGCGCCGCATCGTTGACGTAGACCATCCCAATCCCGCCCTCGGGCACAACCCAGGCTTCACCACGCAACTTCCCATCGTCTCCGGCCGCAACAATCCCTTTCTCCTGCAGCAAAACATTCCCATGAATCCGATGCTTGTACGCCCGAAACCCATGATCCGACACCACGATCACCGTCGACTGCCCAGCGAATCCGGGTCGCTGCAAAACATCAACGACGCGCTTCACCTGTGAATCCAGCCAAGCCATCGCCGTGAGACTCGCATTGCTCATCGGCCCGTACTCGTGATTGATGTCGTCCAGCGTCAGCAAATGAAACAGCAGCAGATTCGGATGGTGATTCTCCAGAATCCGCACCGCCGCATCCGTCCAAATCTCGTCCTGCCAAGCCTGACTTCCTTTTTCAAATGTCTTCAACTGCTCCGCCGTAACCGTCCCATCCGCAATTAACTTCTTCTCGATCTCACCATCAGGATCCGGCAGCTCCGGAAATTTCCAGTCAATCGTCTTTGCCCCAAAAATCGCAACCCAGTCCACTTGCGCCGTCGTCAGCCCCGCCTCATGCGCCACGTCGTAAATCGTCGGCGCGTGAACCATCACATCCTTGTCTCGCCACGGCTCGACCTTCGGCGGCCCATCCTTCTCGGGATGCTCCAGCAATCCGTTGAAGAGAACGTGGTGCTGCGAAGCATCGGCGCCAGTAACAATCGCCGTATGGTTCGGCCACGTCACCGTCGGATTGACCGGCTGCATCGAGTCCGCAATCGCCCCTTCGCTCGCTAATTTTCTCAGCGTCGGAATCGGCAGCCGCGGATCCTTCAGCGCATAAGCCGGAAACCCATCCAGACTAATCACCACCACGACGCGATCCTTTTTGTCGTGTCCTCTCTTGTTCTGCGCGTTAATATTCGGAAACCGCAGAAAAAACGGCAGCGCGAAAACGATCGCCGCAATGACGCAAATCCGCCGTTCGTGTTGAAAACCAGGATGCAAGCGATCTCCTCAGCGCGCTGCGGCGCAATTATCGCAAGAATTGAGAAAGCTTGGCTGGAAGTCACTACCGAAATCGTTCGGCAACGCCCTGTGCCCAACGGGCAGCTCCCGGGGTGTGTGGGAGTCCTGCTGCCCGTCAGGCACGTGTTCGCACTGCAAACTGCTTCCGTTCGCCGGTCTGTGGCGATCGAATGTTGGCTCTCGGCGTTTTAGAACAGCAGCTTCAACGACAGCTGCATAATCCGCGGTGGATTCGCCGCCAGCGACCGCCCAAACGTTCCCGTGAAATTATTCGCCGCCGTTGGCAAATCCGCGATATTCCCGTCCGGCGATTGGAACTGCGCATGGTTGAACGCATTAAACAATTCGCAGCGGAACTCCAACCGCATCTGCTCGCGAATCGCCGTGTCCTTTAGCAGCGCCATGTCCCAATTATTGAGTCCCGGCCCCGAGAAAAATCTCCGGCTCGAATTTCCGAGCTGCCCGAGAGCTTCCGGCGTGAACAACGCGGTATTGAAATACGTACCCTTGCGCGGATCCGAAATCGCCAGCGATCCCGGCGTGAAGTTCGGCGTATCGATTGGCAGCGAAATCGCTCCCGCACCGCCAGTGCCGGTCAACGAATTGTCATCCGTCTCAACCAGCGTCACGGGAATTCCCGTCGCAAACCGCGTGATTCCACTCACCCGCCAGCCTTGCACCAACCGCCGGGGACCCGGCAGCCGATTGATCGGCAGCTCGTAGTCATAGCTGATCACGAAGTTGTGGCGCATGTCGAACGACGAAAGCGACCGTGCG
>JAFAZL010000493.1 GCA_019239815.1 Acidobacteriota bacterium | reverse complement strand
TCGCAACGGCAAGTGGGTCGATCACAAAGCAAGCGCCGACGTCGCGGTCGACACCGCCGCCAAAGAAGGCCAGCAGATCGACAAAGTTCTGATCTGGAAGCGTTATCACAGGCATTACCGTTCCGAGTCGCCGATGATCATGGGGCGCGACTTCTTCATCGAAGACATTCTGCACGATTATCACAATCACATCGTCGAACCGGTTTCGCAGGACGCCGACGCGCCGCTCTTTTTGATGTACACCAGCGGCACCACCGGCAAGCCGAAGGGCTGCCAGCACCGCACCGGCGGATATCTTGCGTACGCGGCAGCGACTTCGAAGTTCTATCAGGACATTCACCCGACCGACGTGTATTGGTGCATGGCCGACATCGGCTGGATCACCGGGCATTCCTACATCGTGTACGGCCCGCTCGCGCTCGGCGCGACGAGTGTTCTCTACGAAGGCGTGCCGCAATTTCCCGATGCAGGCCGGCCCTGGCGCATCGCCGAACGGCTCGACGTCAACATATTCCACACTTCGCCGACCGCAATTCGAATGCTGCGCAAAGCCGGCGGCGAAGAGCCAAAGAAATACATCTATCACTTCAAGCACATGACCACCGTCGGCGAGCCGATCGAGCCCGACGTTTGGCGCTGGTATCACGAAGTCGTTGGCAAAGGCGAAGCGGTCATCGTCGATACGTGGTGGCAGACGGAAACCGGCGGCTTCCTCATCACAACGAAGCCCGCCCTCGACGCAATGAAGCCGGGCAGCGCAGGCCCCGCCGCGCTTGGAATTTATCCGGTGATCTGGGACGAAAACGGAAAAGAACTGAAAGCCGGCGCCGGCACTGCGGGAAATATTTGTATTCGCAATCCGTGGCCGGGGATCATGCAGACGATCTGGGGCAGCCCGGAACGTTTCGTGAATCAGTACTACAAAAAATACTGCAAAGATCCGGACAGCAAGGATTGGCGCGATTGGCCGTACTACGCGGCGGACGGCGCGGTGCTGCCCGCCGACGGCTACTACCGAATTCTCGGGCGTGTCGATGACGTGATCAACGTCGCCGGTCACCGACTGGGGACAAAAGAAGTCGAGTCAGCGTGTCTGACTATTCCGCAAGTCGCGGAAGCGGCGGTTGTTCCCGCGGTCGACGAAGTAAAAGGCCGCGTGCCGGTTGTCTATATTTCGCTGAAGCCGGGGATTGTCGCCTCGAAGCAGATCCAGGACAAAGTGACTTCGACAATCGAGACGATGATCGGCAAGATCGCGCGGCCGAAAATGATCCACATCGTGCCCGACATGCCGAAAACACGCAGCGGCAAAATCATGCGCCGCGTGCTCGCCGCGATTTCGAATCACATGGACACCGGCGACATCACAACGCTCGCGAACCCAGACATCGTCGAGCAGATTCGCGAACAAGTGCAGGGACGCGCTCGTACTCCGGTGCAGGAAGGCCCCGCCGACATCAAGCTATTCGGTGAAGAAGCTTAGCTTAGAACGTGCCGTCATTTGTAGGGGCGGGGCTTGCTCCGCCCGGCTTGAGCTCCAAGCACCGACGCTCAAGAGAAGCTCGGCTCAGAGCGAATACGCAAACTCGTACGAATGCTTCCCGCCCGAGATGATGATCGTCATCGTCCCGGATATACCGGTAAGCTCGCCGGTCCCAGAGTCAGGCACAACCGTGACACTCATCTCCGGAGCGTTGCCCCTCATCGTGCCGATGTGCTGCAACACGAAGCTGCCGCTACGCCCGCCGAGCTTGGCCGTCACTTTTTCCTGCGCCACATAACCGCCCGAGCCCTCTTTGGCTGATCGGAACCCGAGTATCTGCCCTCGGCTCGAACCTTCGAGGTCACCCGAAAATTTTTTGTCGAGCGTGAGCCGCCCAATCCCTGAATCATCTCCCGCATCCGGCGCAACCGGAGTCGTTTTCACTTCGAACGTGCCCTTCGCCATTTCCGACATAGCAGTCTCTCCATGATCGGCATCTTCTCATGGTCTGTTCGATTATCCGATGTGGGTGAGGTTACTGGCAGAGTCGCTGCGCGGGTCGACTCAATTCGGTGCGGAAGCTGCGTTGCATTTCTGTGCCCGTGCTAGAAGAAAATCGCGTTCGCGGGCATTTTGCGTCATCGAAGCGCCGCGTAAAAATTCTTCCTGAGCTTCGGCGAGCCGACCGAGTTTGAAGAGAAAGTCTCCGCGGACACTTGGCAACAGGTGGTAGTTCTTTAGTGCGCCGCTGGCCACGACTTTGTCGATCAGGTCAAGTCCTGCTGCTGGACCAAACGCCATGGCGACGGCGACTGCTCGATTAAGTTCCACAATCGGCGAAGGCGAAAGCTGTGCTAGCGCGTCGTAAAGCGCTGCGATCCGCGCCCAATCGGTGTCGTCACCGCTGCTGGCGCGCGCGTGACACGCCGCGATCGCAGCTTGCAGCGCGTATGGGCCCAGCGCGCTACCGAGTGCTTCCGCGCGATCCAGTTCGCCGAGCCCGTGACGAATCAAAACGCGATCCCAGCGCGTTCGGTCCTGATCGAGAAGCAAAATTGGCTCGCCCTTCGCGTTGGTGCGCGCGTGCATTCTCGACGCCTGGATTTCCATCAGCGCGACCAAACCATGGACTTCTGCTTCATTCGGTACGAGTCCCGCGAGAATGCGGCCAAGCCTCAACGCGTCCTCGCAGAGGCTGGGGCGCATCCAGTCCTCGCCGGCCGTCGCCGAATACCCTTCGTTGAAAATTAGATAGATAACCTCGAGCACTGATGCCAGCCGCGCCTTCAAATCCGCGCCGCGCGGAATCTCGAATGGTACGCGCGCCTCGCTCAGCGTCCGTTTCGCCCGCACAATGCGCTGCGCAATCGTCGGCTCAGGCACAACATATGCTCGCGCGATCTCGACAGTCGTCAACCCGCCCAACAACCGCAGCGTCAGCGCAACCCGCGCCTCAGTGGACAACACCGGATGGCACGAAATAAAAACCAGCCGCAACAAATCGTCGCCGATCTCATC
>JAFAZL010000457.1 GCA_019239815.1 Acidobacteriota bacterium | reverse complement strand
CTGCTTCGCAGCCGATAAACGTAACCTCCGATCGACACCGTTGGATCTTGCCCGGACGTCGAACTTGATTCGACTAGTTGGAGCGGATTTGTCTCGATCGAAGCGCCCCCGCAGCAGCGACAAGTGCAACAGACACTACAAGATACGTCACCGCGTAGTGCGTCGTCTCCGGCCCATTCGATGAGCCGGTATAGTCGATCCCGCTAACGCGATTCATCGGGCCGATGTACCACATCGCCGTCAAGACTCCCTCGAACGGCTTCGAGCTGCCGCTTAAAACGCCAAGCGCAAGCGCCAACGATGGCAAAAGCGCGGTGCCGGCAATCCACGGCAAAAGCGCGTAGGCTCCCTGTGTCGCAAGAATCCGCAGCCCCGCGACGGAACCAAACACAACGGCAAGAACAAATCCCGCAAGCCAGCACGCCAGAATCTGACGCGGCAAAATTCGTGCCGACGAAAACAGCAGCGCCCGCGTGCCAAATCGCGTTTCCCGCGCGCCCATGCCCGACCAAACCAGCACGAGCCACATCCAGGAAGTGCCGAGCAACTGCTGGCGTGCAGTCGCCAGCGGCGCAGCGGCCTGAGCAATCAGCAATCCCGCAGCGACGGCGTACCACCACCAGTGCAAACCTTGGATCGCAAGCTTCAGCTCGGCCACAAACAAGCGCACGAACGCGCTGCTGCGATCTTCGGCAGCCAGTGCCGTCAATCGCGCCGGCACGATCCTCGTCACGGTGGATCGAGTTGCGAACTCTCGCGATGCCGTCCCATCTGCGATCGCGACCGCGCCGTCCTCCAAAACCGTGCCGTTCGCAAATGCGCCGCCGGCCGTCGCTTGCGTCGAGTTTTTGCGAATTCGTCCAAGCCAGCCCGCCGAGTCGAAACGATCGAACACCATCGCCGCGAGCAACACCAACACAATCGCCAAGCCGCACCACGCCAGCCGCTGGAAAATCTGCAACGCGGTCCAAGGGACGCCCTCCCAACGGAAAGACTGCACCACCGTTACCGGCTTATCCGCGATCGTGAACGCGAACGAATCTTTGTAGCCGGGAATGTACTCGCGCGCGCCCTGCATCATGCTTCTCGACAGCGAGTGAATTCCCATCGGATCGAGCCACGAGATGCCGGTAATTTCCGACAAGCCGATTCCGCCCATCGCCCAGACAAAAAACCAAAGCACGTTGCCGACCCCGCCGCGCAACACCGGCAGCGTTTCAAACAGCACCGCCAGCGCTGCCGTCAGCAACATCGCGGGAAACGCGACCAGCAGGAATGGACTGAGGAGCGCGAACAGGTCCAACCGGGGATCTTCGCGCACAAAAATCTGCATCAGGACTGCCGCGACCGCGAGCACCAGCACCATCGCTTCCAGCACGGCGAAGTTGCTCGCAAATTTTCCCAGCGTGTACGCCGGCTTCGACAGCGGCGTCGCCGCCAGCACTTGCCCGACTCCCGTTTGCCGATCGCGATCGATCGCGCCCTTCACGATGTAGAACCCAACCAGCGAAACCCAGCACGTCGTCACCAGCGACACCAGCGCGCCGATCCACGCAGAAGTGTAGATGCCGCGGTGGTCGCCGAGCTGAATCATGATGCGGCCGGTGGCAGCGGCATAGCCGAGAAACGTGGCGAAGAGGAGGGTCAGCAGAAAACTGTAGCGCCGCACGCGCTCCAGAAAATCCGCGCGCGCAATTGCCGCGATCGCGCGAACTTGGCTCACGCAATCGCTCCGATCACGCGTGGTGCGCTCGCCGTGGCTCCATCATTGCGGCGGCTGGCCAGCGCGGCGAGATACGCATCCTCAAGCGACGGTTCCAGCGGGCGTGCCACGCGCGCGCCAGGCATCATCGGCGGAGCCGGCGAAACGATGCGCACGTGCACGCCGTCGCTGCGGTGCGCGGTGCTGCTGATCGGATATTTTTGGCGAAGGATGGGAAGATCGACGCTGGGCACGACGAGTTCCCAGACCTGCCCGCTCACACCTTCCAGAATTGATTCCGGCGACCCATGCGTGAGCAATTTTCCGTGCGCCAAAATCGCGATATTGGTGGCGACCGCTTCTACGTCCGACACGATGTGCGTCGATAAAATCACGATGCGCTCGCCGGAAAGCTCCGAAAGCAAATTCCGAAAACGCACGCGTTCTTCGGGATCAAGTCCCGCAGTCGGTTCATCCACGATCAGAAGCTGCGGATCGTTGAGCAGCGCCTGCGCAATACCGACGCGCTGGCGCATTCCGCCCGAATAGCCTCCAAGCGGGCGCTTTGCCACGTCCGTGAGATTCACCAACTCGAGCAACTCGCCGATGCGCTGGCGCGCCGGCCCCGCCGCGATTCCTTTTACGGCCGCGAGATATTCCAGAAATTCGAGCGCGCTCAGATTCGGATACACGCCGAAATCCTGTGGCAAATAGCCAAGCACGTTGCGCAGCGCATCGGGATCGCGCGCGATGTCCGCGCCGTTCCACAAGACTTTCCCGGACGTCGGCTGCGTGATCGTCGCCAGGATCCGCATCAGCGTGGATTTGCCCGCGCCGTTCGGGCCCAGCAGTCCGAGCACTCCAGCACCGAGCGTAATGGAAACATTGCTGAGCGCTTGCACACCGCCCGAGTAGCGTTTTGTCAGTGCGTCAATGGTGAGTTGCATCTGTTCCTGTCTTTGTGGACGCAGTTTCGGCGCGCGAAAAGATGCCGCTGCGCTCGCTAAGTGCGGGCAATTCCCGCGCCGTAAAAGCGAATGCGCCAGAGATCGCAAACCAATAGGGACCGACTTGCTACAGGAAGATACGAGCGAGGAGGGGGAAAAGTTTGCCCCCATTTAAGGAGAAAACAGGCAGGCGCGGCTCAGAGCGTGGAGGACCCTACGATTGCGGCTGTGGAGTGGGCTGATCGGATGGCGGTTGGTCCGCAGGCTGGTCCGCCGTTTTGTCGGGCAACGTGAAGCCCGCGTTTCGCGGCTTGGTCGGCTTCTTCGCCGGCGCAGGTTCGTCGGTAATCCCGTGCTCAGCCTTTAGCTGCTCGAGCTTCGCCTTGAGATCGTCGACAGTCGCTTGCTGATCGCTGATTTCGGCTTGTTCGGCGTCGAGTTTCGATTTTCCGGCGTGATCATCGGTGTAGCCCGGCTTCGAGTAATAGGTGTCCTGATCGAGCGTGTTCGACCGCTTCAGCAAGTCGAGTTTGGCCGCAGCCTCGGCGAGTTCTTGCTTTGCGCGCGCGATCGCGGGATCTTCACCCGGTTTCACCGTCGCTGTCGTTTCGGCGGCAAGCTGAGCCTCATCTTTTTTCAGATCGGACTTCACTTCGGCCGCGTTTGGCGCCACGGCATCCGAAGTTGGCGCGGAGCCGACGTTCAGTCCTTGAGCACCCGGCGTGTATGAACTCGGATTGATGTCTTCGTCGCTGATGACCTTCGCGGTTTTTGCTTTCTTGGCGGCACGAGCCTGGCGGGCGGCATCAGCAACCGATTGCGTCTGCTGCGACTGCGAATCCTGGGCGCGCACGGGCAAAGAAAATGCGAAGAGGCTGGCGCACGATGCGGCCAGTGCGAAGGCGGCGCGCTTTGAGATTTTGTTCGGCATGATGGTTCCTCGATTTGCTGCGGAACGCCTGATAGGGTGCGATGCCAAAACTCAGGATACGCCCGGCGGCTGCGGCCGGCAATCGGCCCGACGGCCAGCCGTGCGAATGAGGCACCGCCAGCCGGGTTTGAGGGTTCTAACATTGGTGGAGAGATCGCCGAGAAAGTGCAGTGCAGTGGGTCGGGGGATAGGGCAAACTACCAAAGGGCAAATTAAGACGTAGCGAAATAGATGAAGCTCATCCGGCAGATTCGGATCGCCTCGGCGATCGCAGTGGTTTTGTTGTGCGCCAGGCTCACGCGGGCGCAAGATGCGAGTGCTTCGTGGTTGCTGCACCCTCCCAAACTCGCAGCCAGACAGACCCTGGACCTTGACCTGGCGTCCGCTAACCGCACGCCCACGCAGTCGCCGTCGTCTTCGCAAACGCCGGGCACAGAGAATTCCGCCGCCGGCACCTACCCTTCAAATGTGCCCGTTCCCAATCGACTGGCGACAAGAGCCGAGCTTCGCTCGGACGAGCATCGCTTCTGGGATGCCACAAACGACTGGCTCTTCGCTGGGGTCGGAGCCTCTCGCACGCTCGACTATTTTTCGACACTGAACATGCGTCATCGCGGCCGGGACGAGATTTTGCTCACCAACGATGTCGTCGACAATCACGCCGCGTTCGCAGTGATCGAAGTCGCGGGCACCGGCGCGTCGATCGGCGTTTCGTATTTGTTTCATCACTACGGCCACCACAAACTCGAGCGTGCAACCTCGATCGTGCACATTGGCCTTGCGACGAGTGGCGCTGTTCGCAACTACTGTCTGAAGACCGCGCACCCTGCGACTGCCGCGCCTGCTTCGGCGATGTTCACGATCGCGCGTGGCCTCGCACCCATCGCTGGGCCGCACTGAGTCAGCGAATCGCGCACGCACTTTAATGCAGGTCTTTACGCTTAGACGCGCTTGCAGTCGCGCCGCTGACGTTTCATACTCCGCCTAACAATGGTGGACAAGACGGTGGTATCCCCGGCGCAAAACTGCGAGTGGCGCGTCAAAAGGGGTATGCGGCAACTGCGTGTTTTCCGCGCGGCGACGGGCCTCGTACTTTTGGGCGCAATTTTAGCGACAGCTTTGGCCGCGCGATTCGCGTACGCAAAGGGCGCCGTTGGCGCGGGCGCGATTTCTGTTTCCGGCGTTGCTGCCGCGCCGCGATTTATTGCGGCCGCCGCGAGCAGACCGCAAGCTTCGGAAGTTCAGACGTACCCGGAACACACCTCACCTTCGCAACCTGCCGTTCCCAATACTCCCGCTACTGAAAAGGCTCCGCCGCAACCGCCAAAAACCGAACAATACACGCTCTCCGACGAACGCTACGAAAAGGCTATCGCGTTTTCTCGAGCGGAATACGTTTTGTATTTCGTCTCGTACTTGCTCAGCGTTTTTGTTTTGTTTGTGATTTTGCGATTTGGAATTGCCGCAAAAATTCGAAGTTTCGCTGAACGCAAGACTCCGAATCATTGGCTGCAAGGATTGATTTTCATTCCGTTGCTCATCGGCGTGCTCGATTTGTGCAGCCTGCCGATTCATCTCTATGGGCATTCGCTGTCGTTGCGGTTCGAGCAGTCGGTGGAAGGCTGGGCGCCATGGTTTTGGGATTGGGCGAAGAGCGAATTGCTGGGAATCGGCGCGGCGATTTTGATGGTGATGGTTTTGTT
>JAFAZL010000411.1 GCA_019239815.1 Acidobacteriota bacterium | reverse complement strand
GCCGCTCCCGGGTGACTTCAGGGTAGGAGCCATCCCGAGACAAAGGAGAACCGAGCATGAAGCTGCAATTGCTGGCCGCCGTGAGGCCACACATGAATTTGACCGCGTTGCGGTCGCAAACCCGTTCGATCGCGCAGCGCAGCAATTTGCTGCGCGCTGCGCTGTTGGTCGCCGCGGCCGCATTGGCTATCGTTTCGCCGCCGCGCGCGGCCGCACAGATGGATGGCTCGGTCAGCGGCAACGTGCTGGACGTCGCCGGAAAGCCGTGGGCCGATATGACTGTGGACGCGACCAGCGATCAGGGCGCAAAGCTCACTGCGAAGACCGACAAGGACGGGCACTACTCATTCCACAACATGCGCGCCGGTGTTTACAGCTTCACCGTGGAGCTGCCGGCGCCGAACAAGCCGTACGAATTCGCGCAAATCAAGGTTGGCAGCGGCGAAACGCCGAATGTCAGCGTTAACTTCAAGGATGTCCTTGCCAAGCAAGGCGCCGCTGCGACTGAGCAGGTGAAGAAGCAAGAAGAAGAGAAGCACAAATTCGCAGGCATGAAAGGTCACTTCGACGCCGGTATCGCTGCGTTGACGCAGGCCCAGACGGCCAAAGCTGACATGGCGAAAGCTCCGGCCGACCAGCGCGACGCGATGAAGACGCAGGTCACCGATCTTTCCGGCAAAGCGGTCACCGAACTTGAGGCCGCGAAAGCCGGTGCTCCGGAAAAGGATCAGAACCTCCACTTGATCTGGGCGCGCCTCGGCGATGCGTACGACATCGCGGGCCGTCCCGATGACGCGGCAAATGCTTACAAGCAAGCAGTCGCGCTCAAGCCGACACCGGGCTACTACAACAACCTCGGCGGCATCCTCGGCCGCGCGGGCAAGATCGACGATGCGATGGCCGCGTATCAGAAGAGCGCCGAGCTCGATCCGCCGAACGCGGCACAGGCGTATCGCAATGCAGGCATCACGCTCTACAACGCCGGCAAAATGAAGGAAGCGGTTGAGCCGCTGAAGAAAGCGACCGAACTCGACCCGAAGAGCGCGCAGGCCTGGTATCTGCTCGGCGCTTCGCTGGTCGGTGCGATGGAGTACAAGCAGAAGGGCGACAAGATGGAAGTCGTCGTTCAGCCGGGTACCGTCGAGGCGTATCAGAAGGCCGTCGAACTCGATCCGAACGGTCCCTACGGTCAGCAGGCCAAGCAGGGGCTCGAGGCGCTCGCGCAGATCGCGCCGGGTATCGACACCAAGACGAAGACTGGCAAGAAGAAGTCGTAAAGCCGCCGGTACAGTCAACTTCATTTCAAGGCCGGCTCCTTGTGAGCCGGCCTTTCTGTTTCTTGCAGTCTGCGATCTCAGCGCTCCGTTTCTGTGAACTCTGTGGTGAACGTGGTTCTTGCGTCGCCATCCCGCTGGCCTGCGCATTTCGGCTCGCGTATCCTTCATGAAGCGGTGCGGGAGAAACTTGCGCGAAGTGTCGGGCGTTAAATCGAATTCCAATTCCGCGGAATGGCGCGTCTTGCTCGACTGCGCGAATCCCAACGTCACCCTCCTGGCTCTTCGTCCCGAACAAGCGTCGGCGCTCGATTGGCAGCGGCTGCTCGCACTCGCGAACGATCAAGGCCTTCTGCCGCTCTTAACGCAAAAACTTTCGCACGCCGAACCGGGACTAATCCCGCTGGACGCGCAGCAAACTCTGAAATCTTCGTTCCGAGAGCAGATGGTTTTCGATTTGCGAATGCTGGCGGAGATGTATCGCGTGCTCGATCGTTTTGCCGCGCAAGGCATCGCGGTGATGGTGACGAAAGGGCCGGTGCTGGCTCATCGCTGCTACGGATTTTCGTTCGCGCGGCAATACACGGATCTCGATTTCGTGTTGCGCGATGCGGATATTTTGCGCGCGACCGACATCCTCATCTCGCTCGGCTACGACGCAAAAGTTCCTCCCAGCGCCGTTCAGGCGAATAGGCCCGCCGGCGAGTACGCGTTCACGCAGCTTGGTACGAAGCTTCTC
>JAFAZL010000356.1 GCA_019239815.1 Acidobacteriota bacterium | reverse complement strand
CCCCGTCTCCACCACCAGCTCTGGCTTCAGCGTCTTCACCACCGCTTTCAAAAAATCGAGCACTTCCACTTCTGCGCTCATCGAGTCATACATGTGCCAGCGCTCCGGGTGCGGACATTCAGGTGTCGGTCGGTGATATTCCTGCTGCAAAACATCGCCCGCCGCGGCGATGTGACTCAGGATGCGGTGCTCTTGCCTAACCGTGCGCCATTTGCTTTTAAGACGCCAAAGTAACACCGCGCCCGCGATGATTGATGCGACGCTCGCTGCCTGGGCGTTCGACATCCCGAAAAACGATCGCGGGTTGATACGAATCATCTCAATCAAAAATCGCGCAATTCCCGTCAAAATCAAATAATTCGCAAAAATCTCGCCCTTGGCTTTCGGGCCGCGCAGCGTCTTCGTCCCCATGTGCCACAAAAACGCCGCAATCGCGAGCCAGATAAAAAATTCATACAGCGGCGTCGGATGCACCCTCTGCGTCGTCGGCACGACGCCATTCGGAAAACTCATCCCCCACGGCAGCGAAGTCGGTATCCCATAGTCGCCATCGCCCGAGAGCAAACATCCGATGCGCCCGATCGCATACCCGACGCAAGCCGCGGGCGAGCACATATCCATGAACTCGAGCACCGGAATCTTCAGCTTGCGCGACAAATACAGTAGCGCAAAAAATCCTCCCAGGAACCCGCCGAACCACGCAAATCCATACCGGCTGAAAAGCTGCGGCCACGGATCAGCGAAAAATTCGCTCGGGCTCTCCAGCACGTGATACAGCCGCGCCCCAATCAGCCCCGCGATCCCCGCAATCCCAATGACGAGAAATCCCTCGTCGCCCTTCCCGCTGAATCCCGGCAATTTCTCCAGCGCATCGCGTCGCCGATTAAACTCCGCCTGCAACACATACGCCGCCACAAACAGCGCCGTCGCCACCATCAACCCAAACGTCGGTATCGTCAGCGGCCCCAAATGTAAAAACGGAATCATCGGAGCAAGCAGTATACATGCGCCCGTTCCATCTCACCGTCGCGCAGTAAAGGGGTTGTCACACAGTAAGTGCGTTGTCATCCTGAGCGAAGCGAAGGATCTCACCTTAAGCCAACCAACTGACTCCCGAGTGCGCAAGCATTCGCCAAGCCACCCTGCAGCCGCGGTCGTTTCCCAGACCGCGGGCTTTTCCCTCCTCGGCACTCGACTTAACCATTCGAACAACACCTTGCCTATTGACATTAAGTAAACACCATGCTACAATAGCCCGTGAAATCGTCTCTCACGCCCCGCCAACCATCCCTCCCCTCAAAAATCGAATTCCAAGCGAACGTTGACATCGCCGCAACTCATTTAAAATCAGCACCTTCCATACTCCCAAAATCCATAGGTCTGCAACCCGCTCATCCCAAAACACTTGCGCACTCTTCGCAAAAACACCGGGGGTATACCCCGAAGCTTCCCATTTCGGAACTCGCCCGCCTCTATCCCCTCCGCCTCTGTGATACCTTGCTCCCCGCCCTTGAAAAATTTTCCGGAGGCTCATTGATGAACCGCTGGATCTTCAGCCTGTTCTCGTTCCTGCTTGCCGCGTCGGCATCCCTTGCCGCCGACGGCTACCAAATCGTCCTGGAACGCGATGTCAAAGTCCCTATGCGCGATGGTGTCGTCCTCCGCGCCGACATCTACCGCCCTCAGGCAGATGGCAAATTCCCCGTTCTTCTCGTGCGCACGCCTTACGACCGCCGCAACGAAGCGAGCATCGGCGTTCGCGGCGCCCAGCGCGGCTTTGTCGTCATCACCGAAGACACGCGTGGCCGCTACGGCTCCGAAGGCAAGTTCTACACCTTTGTCAATGAGCCCAACGACGGCTACGACACGATTGAATGGGCCGCTGCACTTCCCTACTCCAATGGAAAAGTCGGCATGTTTGGCGGCTCCTACGTCGGCGCGACGCAGATGCTCGCCGCGATCACCAATCCGCCGCACCTCGCCGGTATATGCCCAGTCGTCACCTCCAGCAACTATCACGAAAGCTGGACGTATCAGGGCGGCGCGTTTGAGCAATGGTTCAACCAGTCGTGGACAAGCGGGCTGGCAGAAGACACCCTGACGCGCGAAGCGACGCACAACGCCAACGCCGCGAAAGGAATGTGGGAGATTCCGCTCGCCGACTATCCACTCTTCAACATGAATCCGCGCAACGCGACCTCAACCGAAACGCTCGCACCCTACTATCTCGATTGGCTCGCGCACCCCAACTACGACGACTACTGGAAGAAAATCGCCATCGAAGAGCATTTCGCCGACATTCACGTTCCGGCTCTGCACGTCGCGGCTTGGTATGACATCTTTCTGGGCGGCTCATTGAAAAACTATCTCGGCATCAAAGCGCACGGCGGCAACGATGCCGCGCGCAACGGCCAGCAGCTCATGGTCATCGTGGGCGGTCACGCCGGGAACGGCCCGAAAATCGGCGACGTCGATTTCGGCCTTGACTCCAACATCGACGAAGACGGCATCACCCTCGACTGGTACGACTTCCTCTTCAAAGGCGTGCAAAACCGCTTCGCCGACGGCAAGCCCGTTAAAATTTTTGTCATGGGCGAAAACAAGTGGCGCGAAGAAAGCGAATGGCCGCTCACCCGCGCGAAGGAAGCGAAATACTTCCTTCATGCGACTGCCGCGGCGAATTCGGCTCAAGGCAAAGGCATGCTCTCGACAAGCGCGCCAGCGAAGGAAAATCCCGACCAGTTCACTTACGATCCAGCGAAGCCGGTTCCGACGATCGGTGGCCCGCTCTGCTGCGACAGCGACCACTGGCCGCCGGGCCCGCGCGATCAGCGCGCCGCCGAATCGCGCGAAGACGTTCTAATCTATTCGACGCCGCCGATGGCGCAGGACACTGAAGTTACCGGCCCGGTCAACGTCGAACTGTTCGCCAAATCTTCCGCACCCGACACCGACTTCACCGCCAAACTCGTCGACGTCTGGCCCGACGGCTTCGCGCAAAACATCACCGAGGGCATCATTCGCGCCAGCCATCGTGAATCGCAAGAACGTCCGACGCTGATCTCGCCCGGCCAGATCTACAAATACACAATCGATCTCTGGGCCACCAGCAACGTCTTCAAGAAGGGCCACACGTTGCGTCT
>JAFAZL010000298.1 GCA_019239815.1 Acidobacteriota bacterium | reverse complement strand
ACCCCGTGATTTTCTTTTCGTCAGAATCCGTCGACGCCGGCAAATCCATCTTGGCGTCCTTGAGTTTGCGTACCAAATCCTCGACGGAAAAATTATCGGCGCGGAGCGGGCGCGGCTTCACGATCTGCCAGGCGTCTTTGCTGCGGCCAAATTCGATGTTCTGCTTTTTCGCAGTCAGATCGACTTCGCTGACCTTATCGAAATTCGCTGTGAGCAGCCGCTTGTCGCGCAGATCGGAAGCCGACTTATCGACACTCGTCTTCGAGTAGCTCGCGAGCGTAAAAACCCGCGGATCGCCACCAACTGCGGCGTAAACTCCGTTACCCGTCGGCGTGTCATCACCAAGCAAGAGCTTCTGCGATTTTCCATCCTTGGTGGTGACGTCAACCTTCACCGACGGGTCAGCCAATCCGTATTGCTTCAAGTCGATGGCGTGGTCTTCCACAACGCGCTCGGAATTCAGGCCGGATAGAGATGAGATCATGCTCGTGATCGCATCCTGATCTGCACTCAACTTCTGCGGCGCGGTGATCTCCCACTCCCCATCGCTGCCTTTGGCCAGATCGACGGATTCGCTTCCCTTCTTATCGATTTCGATTTTCGTGACGTCGGCGTCTTTCACCGAAAGCAACTTTGTCGTGGCCGGTGTTGCCGAACTCTTGGTCTCTTCCGCCGAGTGGTGATTCGACCAATAGAGAACTCCCGTGAGCACCGCCAACAACGCGGCTGCGATCAACAGTCCGGTGCTTTTCATCGATGGAGTCCTAACTCTGGTTTCCGCATGCTGGGATACGCGCTCGCTAACGGCGCCGCCACCAAACCGATACGCCTGCAACGATCACAATCAGCGGCAGAATGAATTGGCTGGTGATCCGCACAACGTTCAACTGAGCGCGCGTCATCGTGACCTTGCGATCCTCCGGCGCCTTCGGACGGATGGAAATCAGATCTTCATCCGACGAGAGCCAGTTCATCGTGTTCAGCGCCAAGTCGCGGTTGCCGTTGAAATTCAGGAATGAGTTGGCAGCCCAGGCAGCGCTTCCGATTACAACAAAGCGCCCCTGCGAATTTTCCTTGCCGGTGCTGTAGGTACCCGCGGCTGCGATCATCAGCGGACCCTTTTTATTCTTCGGATCGTTAGGATCGATGTCGGGTGAATTCAGCTTCGTTGTCGCGAGGCTGGAATCCGATGAGCTGAACAATTTTTCAACACTCGATTTCCCTTCGCTTTTCACGTCCATCGAGCGAACGAGCGGGAAGCCGGTCGCGGTTCCCTTCATTTCACTCACGATCGGCTGCGACGCGTACGTAGTGACTAGCGCAACCTGCGGCCCGAGTCCGGCGAGCTGCCCGATTGGGTTCAGGTCGAGAATCAAATCTTTCTGCAACGTGACGCCCCAACCTGCCAGCACCGCGGCGAGCGCATCGTTGTCTGCAATATCGGAGCGGCCAATTTTCAACGGCGGGTCGAGCATGAAGAGCGCGCGGCCACCATCTTCGACATACTTCTTCAGCGCATCGACTTCCGGCTGCATATAGTCGCCCGTCGGACCGCCCACAACGACCACGGTGCAATCGGTCGGAACTTCGGCCTTCTGCAGCAACGAAATCGACTTCGCTTCGTAGTCGTCTTTACCAAGCAAGTCCTTGAATCGCGAATAGCCGCTGCGCTCCGAGTCGTCGATCTGGTGTTCGCCACTGCCAGTCACGAAGCAAACGGTGCGCGTAGTATTTTTCAGATCACGGATGAAAGCGCCGGTAATTCCCTCTTCGGTGAGGCTCTTCGCTTCCTCTTTCTTCGTGCCGATCTGAACGATCGTCGTGCCGTAATTCTTGATGCCGGCCTCACGCGCGAGCTGCGGCTTCTTGTCGACGTCAACATAGTCGACCTTCACCTTCGGCGAAAGGTTCGCGTACTGTTCGAGCTGATCTTTCGCCGTCTGGAAACGCGTCGATTGATCGTAATAAGTGATCGTCGCGTCCTGCTTCAATCCCTTCACGATCTTCGCGGTCTGCTCCGACAAGCTGTAGCGCTTGTTGGAGGTCGAATCCCACGATTTGTTGTAGCGGTTGCCAAGAACGTTGGCGACCGTGATGATGGCGAACACGACCACGATGTACATCGTGGCGTACGCCGCGTATTTCGTTTGCCGAGCCTTCAGGAATGCGGGGGCAGCCATTACGACCTCCACCGCAGCGACTCAAGCGAGCGAGCCGTAAGAAAGAATCCGACAACGATCAAGCTTATGTAATAGAGCGTATCGCGCGTGTCGAGCAGGCCCTTTGAGAA
>JAFAZL010000155.1 GCA_019239815.1 Acidobacteriota bacterium | reverse complement strand
GGAAATAAGAAGCCGGATACGCCGCAGCAGCAGCCTCAAACTGCGCCGCAGCCGCAGCCGGGGCCAGTTGCAGTGAATCCAATAAATCAGTCGCCGAAGCCTACTCCGGCGTCTTGGGAGGAAAAACCCGCAATGTCTACAGATTCTTTGCGTCCATTGAGTGCAACAAACGATCGCGCCAGCGCGCGGCTCGGATCGAGCCTGCATGTAAAGGGCGAGATCACCGGCAGCGAAGACCTCTTGATCGACGGTTCGGTTGAAGGACTGATCCAGCTCGACGAGCGGAAGCTGACCGTCGGCGCGACCGCCAAGGTCACGGCCGATATCATTGCTCGAGAAGTGGTTGTCTACGGGACCGTGAAGGGCAATCTCCGCGCGAAAGATCGCATCGAGATCAAGAAGGACGGCTCGGTCAACGGCGACCTCACCACGTCGCGCATCATGATCGAAGACGGCGCCTACTTTAAGGGCTCGATCGAAATCGACAAGTCTGCCGACAAGGATTCCAGCCACAGCGCGTTCGCGAAAAAAGAATCGCCAGCGGCGGCCGGGAAGACGATCTAAGCAATTTTTAACAATTCTCCGAGAGAGTCACAAAAAAAACGGCGCGGAGCCATTCGGCCCCGCGTCGTTTTCCTTTTCCGGCGAGTCGTATCGCAAGCGATCTAGCGGACGGCCATGGCGGCGGCTTTGCCTTCGATCTGCGCGATATCCTGGTCGGTGAGTTTCAATTCGCCGGCGCGCATCACGCCTTCGGCTTGTTTGGCGCTGCGTGAGCCGACGATTGCGCCGGTCACAGCAGGATTGAGCAAAGTCCAGGCGATGGCGATTTCGCCGGGAGTGCGGCCGTAGCGATCGCCGATGGCGCGAAGGCGTTCGACGAGTTCGAGATTTCGCGTGAGCTTCGGCTCGCTGAATTCCGGCTTACCGCGGCGCCAGTCGTTGGCGGGAAGATTTAGCGCGCGTTCTCGCGTCATGCCACCGGTCAACATTCCGGAGAGCATCGGCGAATAAACAATGATTCCGATGTTGTGATCTTTGCAGTAGGGCGCGATGCTGGATTCGATTTTCCGACGGAGCATGGAATAGGGAGGCTGATCGCTGGTGACCGGTGCAATCTTGGAGCAACGTTCCATCTGCTCGGCGCTGTAATTTGAGACGCCGATCCAACGCACTTTGCCGGCTTTTTGCAGATCGGCCATCGCTTGCCAGGATTCCTCGAGAGTTGGTCCGTTATCTTCGGGCGGCCAGTGAATCTGGTAGAGATCGATGACATCAACTTCCAAGCGCTTCAGACTGTCTTCGCATTCCTGCTTGATCGAAGCAGCGCTGTGAACTTTCGTGACCGCGCCTTTGTCGTCCCAACGCATGGCGCACTTGGTGAAGATGTATGGGCGATTGCCCTTCCATCCTTTCAGCGCGCGGGCGACGACTTTTTCGGAATGGCCGAAGCCGTAGACCGCGGCGGTGTCGATCCAATTGACGCCGAGTTGGAGCGCGCGGTGAATCGCGGCGATGGAATCTGTTTCTTCCTGAGCGCCCCAGGCGAACGCCCAATCGCCGCCGCCAATGGCCCAGGCGCCGAAGCCGACGGGCGTGATCATCAAATCGGAATTTCCAAGCTTGCGAGTCTGCATCCAGCCTCCAGAGTTTGTCTTTGTTTTTCTATCTATGATGAGAGTTCAGTGTGCGCGGTTCGCAGCTCGCAGGCAAATTCGCGAGCACACAAAAGCGTGAGACGACTTAGGCGCGCAGATAGTCGGGTTTCCAGACTTTGATGAGTTTCTTGATCGCTCTGCGATCGTCGATCTTTTCATCGAGAACTCTTCGTGCGAGCGCAGGAAGTTCGGCGTCGCTGGCGAAGCGCAATGAAACGAACTGATTCACGGTGAAGTCCTCGGCTCGAGCCTGCAAATCGGCGGGAAGCAAACGTTGATAGCGTAAACGTTCTTCGAGCCGGATGACGCGGTCCTGAACCTTGAGCGCCATCAGGCGAGCGACCAGGAGCGTCATTACGAGAGCGGCCGCGACGAAAACCTGGAAGATCGCGTAGGGCGAGTACCCGAGCGGCTTCAGGCGGAAGAAAGACCAAATGAAATTAGCCAACAGAATCGGCGCCGCAAAAAAGTGAAATGGCGGAAAGAATTTGGCGTGGTTTGAAAAATTCTGCTGATCTGGCATGCGAATCCTCCAAATTGACGACGGTTCGTCTGAGACTGCAACTTAGCATTGAGAAATGTGGCCATTTGCCAGGCATTTTCGCGCAAAGAATGTATCAAATTAGGCCTCGAAGCATCCAAAGGAGCAGAAGAGCCGTAGAATGGGTGATGCTGGGCTTGGCGGTGCAGCGATGGCAGACGGGCGCCGCAAAACGGGACCGAACATGTGGAAGCTGGGCAAAAAGCGGAGAGATGGAATGGCGAAAGCGACTTGGGGTGGCAAGGTCATTGCGGAAAGCAACGCGACGAAAGTTATAGAAGGGAATCAGTATTTCCCGCCTGATTCGGTAAAGAAGGAATTTCTGAAGCCAAGTTCGCACACGTCGGAGTGCCCTTGGAAGGGAACCGCGCACTACTACACGTTGGAAGTGAACGGGATGCGGAACGACAATGCGGCTTGGTTTTATCCAGCGCCGAAGTCGGCTGCGGCGGAGATTAAGGATCACGTTGCGTTTTGGAAGGGTGTGCACGTAGAGGCGTAGATGAAGTTGACAGTCGACAGTTGAGAGTCGAAAGAGAAGACGTTCTGAAGCGTTATGATTTGCGTTCACGCAGAAAAAATCCTTTAACAGTTGAAATCGTGCGGACATGGGGCGCAGCATGCTGCGCCCCTACATGTTTGTGCTCGCTTATTTCGGCATTTCATTTTTGTAGACGGAGCCGTTGTGCATCACGAAGTGAACGTGCTCGAGCGTGCTGATGTCTTTGAGCGGGTCGCCGTTGACGGCGATGATGTCGGCGTAGGCTCCTGCGGCGACGACTCCGATTTCACCCTTCATATCTAACATTTCGGCGGGGCGTGATGTCGCGGCCTGAATTGCGTCCATTGGCGACATGCCGAATTCAACCATGCGAGGGAATTCGCGGGCGATGGATTCGGTCCACGGCATTCCGCCGATGTCGGTGCCGAAGACGATTTTCAGGTGAGCTTGCAGCGCGCGCTTGAATGAGGCTTCGTGCGTTGCGGCTCGTGCGCGATCACGCTGGCCGCCGGGCGTGTTTTCGGGCGCCCAGTCTTCGTAGTAGATCTGGAGCGTTGGGCAATACCAGGTGCCTTGCGTAGCCATTTGTTTGACCTGCGCGTCGGTCATGTCGAGCCCATGCTCGATCGAATCGCAGCCACCGTCGAGCGCGCGCTGCATCCCGATGCCGTTGTAAGCGTGGCAGGCGACTTTCTTCCCCCATCCGTGAGCTTCATCGACGATCGCTTTCAGTTCCTCGACGGTAAGCGTGGGCTGCGAGACGAGATGACCCTGCTTGTCGACCCACGAGCGATGCGTCATGTAGACCTTGATCCAGTCGGCGCCGTGATCGAGCTGTTCGCGAGCGGCTTTGCGCGCTTGCACTGGGCCGTCGATGATCTGCGCGCCCTTGGGCATGTCGAGTTCGGGAGCGTAGCCTTCAAGGTTGTAGCCGCCGGTCGAGGAGATGGCGCGCGTTGTGCAGAATAGGCGCGGGCCGGGAATCGTGCCTTCGGCGATGGCCTCTCGGATTTCGACGTCGCCGTAGCCGGCACCTTCGGTTTCGACGTCGCGCAGCGTTGTGAAGCCTTGATCGAGCGCGCGGCGGCAGGCGAAGGTGGCTCGCGCGGCGCGGAGAGCGATGCCTGCTTTCAGGATGTTGACGTCGTAGCCCCCTTTGGCAGGGTCTTCGCCCCAGAGAAAGATGTGTGTGTGCGAATCGATAAGTCCGGGGAGAACCGTGGCGTTCGAGAGGTCGATGACGTTTTTGCCGGTGAGATGGCCAGAGTCGCCGGAGACTTTGACGATGCGGTCGCCCTGAATGAAGATGACTTGGTTTTTGAACGGAGTGGCGGAGGTGCCGTCAATGAGGGTGCCGGCGCGGATGATGGTGAATTCTTCGTTGGACGCGGACGGCGTCTGCGCGCGTGTTGGAAGAAGAGTTGTGGCTAGCGCGATCGTGGCGCAGATCATTGGAACTGCGAATTTTAGAGAGCGCATGGAAATTCTCCGTGGAAGCGGCGGTAGCTTGCCGCAGGAGGTATGGACTTTGCAAGGAAACGGTTTCATGTCGAGGAATCGAGGTGGTCGGCGGCTGCAGGTCTCGATGCAACGAGCCTGCCTCGTAACTAGAAATTGACTTGACGAGACTCTAGCGGCAGAATCCGCCCAAGAGGGCAGCGGGGAACGGTCATCGAGAGTTCCCTCAAGATCAGGTCAGCTTTGCAGATTCCATCGCGGTCATCAGTTCAGTTTCTGGCGGCGCAGTGGGCACAATGTTTTTTGCAAACCAGTATAAGGATGACCCCAGCACCGGAAAACGTGGGTTTGCCATGCCGGATCGAGATTTGGACACGATCGTGACTTCCGCGGAAACACCGGAGTTGAGCGATGTCGGCTGGGCGCTGGCGTATTCCGACGTTTGGAGAGCGTTGCTGCCGTACGTCAAATGGCAACAGAACAAAATCGTTGACCGAGGTTGGGCATTGGAACAAGGGTGGCGGAAATCCGGCGATATTGAAGCGAGATTGAGTGAGTGGCGACAGGGCGTACGAGAAGGATGGCGGCCGGCACTGATCTTCAACAGCACCATCGTGGAAACCGGGGAACCGATGTTACTGGCGACGACTGATATACATCCGCGGAAGGTTTCGCATCGGCCCGATGGAAAGATTACGGACCTCGATTCGGAACCGGACTGGAGAACGTTGAAAGATTTATTTCCTAAATGTCCGACCTGTGATGTTCCGGTGGTGACGGCCGTGCGGCTGGCGGCGTCATTTGAGTATGTAAGCCCTGCATCGCAAGGAGAAATAGACGACGAACCATTCCATCTGGTTGACGGCGGTTACTACGACAACTATGGCGTTTACAGCCTTTTGGAGTGGCTGCGCGAAGCGTTGGAGAAGAACGAGAGCGACGCGCCCGATGTTCTGATCATCCAGATAAGGTCTTTCCCGGAGAATGCGCGCGAGCGGCCAAAGAATCGAAGTTGGTTTTATCAGACGTACGCGCCATTGGATACGCTCCTATCGGTTCGCACGACGGGGCAACTCTTGCGAGACCGGGACGCATTGCAGCATTTCTTCGAAGAGAAATTAAAAGCAGAGAACAAAGAGAAAGATAAGGCCAAAGAAACGGGCAAAGACGAACAGAAGACT
>JAFAZL010000123.1 GCA_019239815.1 Acidobacteriota bacterium | reverse complement strand
CGCTCCACAGCCGACGCCGCGAAATATCCCTGCGATGCTCGCGGACCGCCAAGTTCAACCGCGAATCCAAGTCGGAGCAACTCCGCAACACCGCGTTCTTCCGGTTCCTTATTCCCCGGCGACGCAGGCGCAATCACCGCTAGCCGCGAGCCTACCCGCAACGCTTTCGGCTTCCGTACGCTCGTCGCCTCGCGGCCGTCGCTCGAGCCCATCGAGCCATTCTCCGACTCACTCGCCGTGGAAGCCGCGCCCATCAAGCCTGCCTCTCCACCGGCAGCATCTCAAACGTAATCCCCGGCCGCGTCATCGCCGTCAAAATCCGCTCCTGCTGCCGCCGGCTCACATCGGCGTCGAACTGAATCAAATTCTTGTCCCCTGTCATCGACACCTGGAAATTGTCGAGGTTAATTCCCATCTTCTCGAATAAACCATGGACGTCAGGAACAAGGTCCTGCGTGGAAGCCGACGAAATGCGGAAGAGCATGTACCGCGGCTTGAGATTTAGCGCACCCTCAAAGTAAAACAGCACGACTAGCGCGAACATAACCAGAAGCGTTGCGCCCCCGGAAACAGCATATAATCCGCCACCGGCCGTCATGCCGACAGCGGCTTCGGCAAAAATCGCCGCTGCCGTTGTCAGTCCCACGACGCTTCCACGCTCGCGCATGATCACACCAGCGCCAAGAAACCCGACGCCCTGCACAATGTTGGAAGCAATGCGGGTAGTCGAAGGATCGCCGGTGCGCTTGGCAATCTCAACGGAAACAATCGTAAATAACGCCGCAGCCAGAGTGACGCACACGCTGGTGCGCATCCCTGCCGGACGCCGGCGCATAGTGCGCTCGGCTCCGATGACGGATCCAAGCAGCGCCGCCCATGCCAGCCGATAAAAAATTGTGGTCAGTGGAAGCATTCGGTTTGTTTCCGCGGCAAACTCCGCAAACACAACCCCGACAATGCCCCAATCTTACACAGGCTATAACGTGAACTGAGTCAGTTTTGCGAAGTGACGTGCCCTGGCGTGTATCTCGCTCGTCTTCAGTGTTTTTAGCCGGTCGAGCCCAAATTTTTCGACGGTGAAGCTCCCCATCACCGACCCATAAACCATGGCGCGGCGCAGTGACAAATCGGACTTGCTCCCGACCGATGCGAGATATCCCATGAACCCGCCCGCAAAGCTGTCGCCCGCTCCCGTCGGATCATGCGGCTCCTCCAGCGGAAATGCCGGCACGCAGAAGGCGCCGCGCTTGTCCACCATCATCGCGCCATACTCACCGCGCTTGATGATCAGCGTCGAAGGCCCGAGCTTGAAGATGCGCTTCGCCGCTCGCAGCAAGTTGTGTTCGTTCGAAAGCTGCCGCGTTTCCGCATCGTTGATCATCAAAATATCGACGCCCTTCAGCGTCTTCAGCAAATCTGCGTTGGATCCCTCGATCCAGTAATTCATCGTGTCGAGCGCAGCGATCTTTGGTCGCTTCGTGACCTGCTGCAACACGTCGCGTTGCAGATTCGGCGCGATGTTTGCGAGAAACACAAACTTCGACTTGCGATATTTCTCCGGCAGCTTCGGCTTGAAATCTGCGAAGACATTCAGTTCCGTCGTGAGCGTCGTGCGGTCGTTGAGGTTCTCCGAATATTTGCCCGCCCAGAAGAATGTCTTACCCGGCGCGCGCTCGAGCCCTTCGACATCGATTTTTCGCCCATGAAAAATCTTCGCGTCAACCTCCGTGAAATCGTCGCCAACAATTCCGACGAGATGCACCGGCGTAAAAAAGCTCGCCGCCACCGAAAAATACGTCGCCGCGCCGCCCAGCGTGCGCTCGACCTTTCCGTACGGGCTTTCGATGCCATCAAACGCAACCGAACCTACAACGAGTAAGGACACACTGTTCTCCTGTCTGTCTATTTAAGATCTATTTAAGGTACTTGCCGACAATCGCTGCCAGTCTCTTTTTGGCTTCCGCGGGTATCACTTTGGGATCGGTAAAAATTGCGCTCGCCAGTGCCGAGCCGCACTTGCACTTGTGATCGGACGGCATCGTGCGAACCGCTTCGCGCAAAACGCGCTGCGCATTCGCCGCGTTTTGATTGAGCGTGGCGATAATCTGCGCGCCTGTCACAGCGTCATGCTCCGGATGCCAGCAATCGT
>JAFAZL010000648.1 GCA_019239815.1 Acidobacteriota bacterium | reverse complement strand
GGGCGCAGCGGTGCTGCGACCGTACGATGCCCGGGTGGTTACAACGAGCCGCGGCGACGTTTGTGTTCTACGAAGAAGCAGGCGTCCATTACTACTACCAGGCCGGCGGCGATTGCTTTGGCTGCGGCTGCTTCGTTTTCAATGCCCAGTTGCATCCAGATGACTTTGGCGCCGGTAGCGATGGCGCTGTCGACGATGGGCGGAATGTTTTCGGGGCGGCGGAAGATGTCGACGATTTCGATTTTTTGTGGAGCGATTGCGGCGGCTGCGCCTTCCAAGTCTGCGTAGGATTTCTCGCCGAAGATTTCCCTTTCGTTTGGATTTACCGGGATCATGCGATAGCGGGCGGATTTGATGTATTCGCCGACGTGATTGCTGGCGCGGTCGGGATTTGACGAGAGACCGACGACGGCGACGGTGCGGTAGCGCTTGAGGAGGTCTGTGATGGGGTCGGCGCTGAATTCGGATTTGAGATTTTCGGGGATCAGGATTTCCATGGGTGTAATGTCTCGTCGAGATGATTGAGTCGAAGGCTTGATTTCTGGATCCGGGTCGAAGGCGGAGCAAGCCCCGCCCCTACGCACCCCTCTAAAGTGCTTTCAGTTGTGCTACTTCCCTCACGGTTAGTGCGCGAAATTTCCCAGGCTCAACATCGAGTTTGAGTGGTCCAATTTTTGTGCGCTTGATCTTTTCCACGCGAAAGCCGACGCGATCGAACATGCGGCGGATTTGGCGGTTGCGGCCTTCGGTGAGCACGACTTCGTACCAGGGATTCGCTGCGTCTTCGACCAATTGGATGGAGGCGGGCGAGGTTTTGACGCGACGGCGGTCGTCGAGTTCGATCGTGACGCCCGCACGTAGGCGAGCGATGGCGGCGGTGTCGGGCTTGCCGCTGATTTTCACGAGGTAGGTTTTGGGGATGTGGGAGCCGGCTTTGGTGAGCTTTTGTGCGAGGGCGCCGTCGTTGGTCATGAGCAGGAGGCCTTCGCTGGCGTAGTCGAGGCGGCCGACGGGATAGACGCGAGCCGGGATGTTCTTGATGAGGTCCATCACGGTGGGGCGGCCTTCGGGGTCGGTGACGGTAGTGACGTAGCCCTTCGGCTTGTATAGGGCGAAGTATTGAAGCGATTCTTTCGCGGCGATAGCCTTACCGTCGATGGCGATTTTATCTTGGGCAGGGTCGGCTTTGGTGCCTTGTTCGGTGACGACGGTACCGTTTAGGGTGACGCGGCCAGCGGCGATGAGTTCTTCGGCTTTGCGGCGGGAGGCGATGCCGGCAGCGGCGATTATTTTTTGGAGGCGCTCGGCGGGCATGGAAGACGGAAATTGGAAACTGGAAGTTCGAGACTCGGACGAGGGTAGTTTACACGACACGCCAGGGCGAGGAGCGGAAAGGCCCGCGGTCTGGGATGCGACCGCGGTTACAGGGTGGCGATCGGTGGTTGCGTGCCCTGCTGATGGCCTTCTAGGGCGGTGTTCGCCGGGCGGAGCAAGCCCCGCCCCTACAATCGGAAACGGTGGGTTACTTTTTGCGCGGGGCGTGAGTTGGGCGCGCTTTGGGTTCGGCGGACTTGCGCAGGGCTTCGACTTCGCTGGGTTTCAGCGGGCGATAGCGGTTGCGGGGGATGCCTTCGATGCTGAGGGAGCCGAGGGAGATGCGGATCCATTTTTCGATGGGGTGGCCGGACTTGAACATGACGTGGCGGAGCGATTCTTTTTTTGTATCGCGCATGCGCACTTCGTACCAATAGTTGGCGGCGTGGCCGCGGGTGGAGTCGGGCTGGCGTAGAGTTTGGAGGCGGACGCCGGCTTCCTTACCGAGATGCGCGAGTTCGTCGCGCGTGAGCATGCCTTTGACCTTGATGTGGTAGCCCTGTTCAAGATGCTCCCAGTTCTTGAGGAGAGCGGCGGCGAAGTCGCCGTCGTTGGTGAGAAGGATGAGACCGCTGGCGGCATATTCGAGATTGCCGACGGGGTATACGCGCGCGGGAAAGCCGCGAAGCGAGTTTACGAGCGTTTTGCGGCCCTCGGGGTCTGCCATTGCGGCGACGACGTCCACCGGTTTGTT
>JAFAZL010000627.1 GCA_019239815.1 Acidobacteriota bacterium | reverse complement strand
TGCGCCACGCGTCAGCCTTGGGCAGGAGTATGTTGCCGGTCAGAGCCGAATCAAAGCGGCATTCCTTGCAACATTTCCGAGCTTCGTGGATTGGCCCGATGGCGCGTTCTTGGCGCCGAACTCACCACTCGTCGCCTGCGTGCTGGGCGATTTCCGTTTTGGAACAACTCTCGCGGAAGTGTCTCGCGACGCAACGCCACACGGCCGTCGAATTTCAGTGCGATGGATTCGGAACGAGCAACAGATTCACGGCTGTCACATTCTTTTTATCAGTAGTTCGGAACTCGCGCGCTATTCGAAAATCATTTCCTTGGTGCAAGGCACGAGCATCTTCACCGTCGGGGAGACAGCGAATTTTCTCGCCGCGGGAGGGATGCTTGCGATCTCTTTCGAAAACGAGGCCGTTCAGTTCGAAGTGAATCTTGGATCGGCACGCGAAGCGCATTTTCGCGTGAGTTCGAGACTGTTAGCCCTCGCGCACCGGGTGGTCGATCAAACGGAATCGACGAAAAGCTAACCGGTATAAATCGACGGTCAAGAAAGGCAAGAAATGACGAACCAGCCCTCGAATGGATCTGCAATCGACTTTCCGGAGTTGCTTTCGCGAGTTGATAACGATCGCGAGCTACTTGTCGATCTCCTTTCGATCTTCAAGGCAGACTTTCCGCGTCACGTGCGTGAACTCAAGGACGTTATTGCCGCGTGCGATCACAAAAAGATCACTGTCGTCGGCCACACTTTGAAAGGCATGCTCGCCAATCTCGCCGTCACTCGGGCAGCCGCGGCTGCCGCAAGAATCGAACAACTCGGGCGCGACAATTCCGGTAAATCTGAAATCGCCGAGGCACTGCGTACGTTCGAGCACGAAGTTCAAGGCCTTCTCCCCGAAATGGAGGCATACATGGCCGAGGTGCAGCGTTGAAAATCCTTATTGCCGATGACGAAGCGCTCTCGCGCCGGCTCCTGGAAAAGACTCTTGAGCGCGCCGGGTACGAAGTCATCGCCGTCGAAAACGGCCGCGCCGCCGTGCGCCAACTCTGCCAGACCGACGGACCACGGCTCGCGCTCCTCGACTGGGTGATGCCTGAACTCGATGGCCCCGGTGTGTGCCGGGAAGTCCGCCATCAGCAAATTGATTCTTACGTCTACATGGTGTGGCTTACGTCGAAGGAATCGAAAGAAGACATCGTCGCGGGCCTCGAGTCCGGCGCCGACGACTATCTCACCAAGCCGTTCAACGTTGAAGAACTCAAAGCGCGCTTACGCACTGGCGAACGCATTCTTCTTCTCGAAGGGCGCTTGGTCGAAGCGCGCGAGATGATGCGTTACAAAGCCACGCACGATGCGCTCACATCGATCTGGAATCGTGGCGTCATCATGGATCTGCTCGGCCGGGAACTGATGCGCTCGCAGCGCGAGGCTGGATGCACGATTGTTTTGCTCGGAGACGTGGATCACTTCAAATCTGTCAACGACACGCACGGACATCTCGTTGGTGACGAAGTGTTGCAAGAGATCGCGCGCCGCCTTCTGCTCTCCATTCGCTCCTACGATTTTGTCGGTCGTTACGGCGGCGAAGAGTTTCTGCTCGTTCTCAACAACTGCAAGCCACAATTCGCCGAATCGCGAGCCGAAGACATTCGCAAAATTGTCAGCAGCCGTCCCATTCAGACACTCGCGGGTCCGCTGAATATCACGATGAGTTTTGGTTTGCTGCTCAGCGACGCGTGGGGAGTACGCCCTGTTGAGGAACTACTTCACGAAGTCGATGCCGCGCTCTACGCCGCCAAGGCCGCTGGCCGCAATTGCGTTCGCGTGGCTAAGCCGCCCGCCGAGCCTGAGTTGACCGCCCTTGCGGTTCGCGAGCCGGTTCCGCGCGCGCGTTAAGGGGCGCTCACGAACAGGTCACTTCGACTTCGATTCCTGCTGCAAAACGCTTCGCATCGCTGCAGTCGAACCCGGCGCGCGCTTTTCGCGCCACGCTTCCAGCCGCTTGCAAGTTTCTTCAATATTCAAAAACATCGTCGGATTCTTGAATGCCGCGCGCCACGCGGGGACGATTACGCGCATCCGTTCCCAGACCACCCAGATCTCGCCATTGCTCTCGAAAAACAACTCGTCGTTAATCAATCCGCGATTCACGATGCTTGCCACCATCTCCCAGTAGCTGATCACCATTCGGATGTAGGTATTCTCGTCGCCGCCTTGCGGATACTTCTTCATCGCTTCTTCCGGCGTGACCGGGTGAAAATGATCGACGAACCACGCTCGCGCCTGCCGCAATCGCGGCTCGCGGCGAATGTCATATAGCCGTAGCATCAGATTGACTTCGTCGTAGTTGACCTGCGCCTGCGCCATCGTTCCTTGCTCCTGCCTTTTGTTCTAACTTGAAATCTTCGGTCCGGATGCTTCTTCCCGAACGTCGAAGATAGACGGATGGTCGACGTCGTCTGCGGTGGTGATCTCGATTCGATGCCGCTGAAATTCCATCTGAATCCTTCGCCTCAGTTCACGCCCGACCTCGTCTTGCCGCAGCGGCGCCGTGCGCACCTGCACACGCAGCGTCGGACCCGATCGCCCGTAATCCTGCACGCCCAGCACTCGCGGTCCATCCACGATAGTTTGAGTCCAAGCGGGATCGGCGCGCAGCGTGCTCGACGCGCTTTCGAGCGCCTGCAGCACGCGCTCAAGAGGTTCGTCCGCGCTAACCGTTATATCGACAATCGCCGCCGACCAATCACGGCTTAAGTTCGCCACACAGCGCATCTCGCTGTTGGCCAGAGTCACGAGGGCGCCGCGCGCGTCACGCACAACGGTGCGCCGTAATGTAAGCTGCTCCACTTTGCCCGCCGTCTCGCCAGACTGAATCGTCTCACCCATCGCGAACTGATCCTCAAACACAATTGCGAGACCTGCGATCACATCCGCCACCAGCATTCGCGCGCCAATGCCAAGCGCCAAAATCACTGCACCGGCGACGAGCACTGCTGGGATGACGTTTACTCCCAACTCCGCCAGAACCACCAACGCGGCCGTCACCCACACGATTCCGCTAGCGATACGATAAATCTGATCGGCCATCGCCCGGCTCTGCTGCTCACGAGCCTGTGCTCCGCGCGACTGCGAAGTCGCCGGACGCATCAGCCGGTTGGTCAGCCGCCGCAACAACAAGGTAGCGACTTCGGCGGCCACCAGCATCAACAAGATGGAGGTTCCCGTAGCGATTGTGAACGCAGGCCACGAGGTGAACGGGCTGGACATCATATTCTTTGGGAGAGAAAGTATAGCATTGACTAAGCCGCAACCGTTGGTCGCCGGCCTCGTCGTGACCCAGGAGCAGCAGGTTATGAGAGTTCTCATCGATCCAAATAGGCGTAATGCTCTACGTGTCGGTTCAGCCGCGGTGTGCGCGTTCTTTCTGCGCGCTGTTTCGACCTCAGGGCAATCCGCAGACCGGCTCGAAGATCCGCAAGCGCCTTCGGCTCGCCGCGACCGCGACGATGCGGATCCACCGGTTCCCGCCGCTGCAACCAAGAAAGCGCTTCTCGAGCAGCGCCAGAAAGACATTAAGAAGGACATCGAAAAACTCTTCGATCTCGCCACACAGCTCAAAGCCGAAGTCGAAAAGACGGACGCTACGACGACGCTGTCGCTTGCAATGGTTCGCCGCGCCGAAGAAATCGAAAAGCTGGCACGCCAGATTAAAGACTACGCAAAGGGCTGAGCCGCGCGGCGCGGTTCCCAGCGCTTCTGTACGCTCTATCGACTCTCCACCCAATCAACGATAGAATCCAATCACCGGCAAATGCCGGCGAAAGCACGCCGGGGCTGTAGCTCAACTGGATAGAGCGCTACCCTCCGAAGGTAGAGGTTGCGAGTTCGACCCTCGCCAGTCCCGCCATCTCAGATGCGCGGACCGCTTCGGCCAAGCACCATCACACACATGACAGACAGCCAACTCCACCCGTGACCACAGGCCGCCTCCAGGGAAAAATTGCGCTCATCACCGCCGCCGGACAGGGCATCGGCGCCGCGACAACTGCGGCGTTCGCGCGTGAAGGCGCGCAAGTTCTGGCCACAGACATCAACTTAGAGTTGCTGAAGAAGTTGGCAGCCGCGAATCCTACGATCAAAACGCGCATTCTGGATGTCCGCGACACCAACGCCGTCAACGCGCTCGCCGCCGAGCTCGGCGCCGTCGACATCCTCTTCAACTGCGCCGGCTTCGTTCACCAAGGCTCGATTCTCGATTGCTCCGAATCCGACTGGGATTTTTCGTTCGATCTCAACGTGAAGTCGATGTATCGCACCTGCCGTGCGTTCATCCCCGCAATGGCGGCCGCCAAAAAGGGC
>JAFAZL010000624.1 GCA_019239815.1 Acidobacteriota bacterium | reverse complement strand
GGAATTTTTGTTTCTCTCCGACGCGGAGAAAGAAGTCGCTGCCGCGGGATCCGCCGGCATGTCCGCCGCGTTGTGCGTCCGGGAAGGCGAACCTGCCGGGAGTTCCATCGACATGGTCACGACGTTCGACGAGGTCCTACCCTGCTAGTTCTGCGAGCGATACTTACTTCGGACCCCACTCCGCGTAGAGCTGTGCGATCGCCGGACCGATCGTAAATCCCCAACCGAAAAACGGGAAACTTTTGTATTTCTCAGGAACGACGTAGCGATCGGTGGCCTCGGTCGCGGGTACGCCGGCTTTGTGCATCTTTTCGGCTTGCTCGGATATGTCGTCAAAAACTGATCGAAGGGTTGCAACGCCTTCCTGCCCGCAAAGTTGCCCATGACCGGGAACGAAGATTGTGTCTTTGTCGAACGCCGCAAATTTCTTGAGCGTTTCGCGCCATCCCGAAACGGTAGCCTGCGGATCAAAAGTCACCGGATACCATCCGTTGAAGATCAAATCGCCGGTATAGACGACGTTTTGCGAAGGAACGCGGACGATGAGATCGGTGCCAGAGTGCCCTGGATACGACTCGATGATGATCGAAAGTCCACCGAGATCCACGGTCAGCGGAAGTTTTCCGGGGGCGATCGGATGATCGGGGAATGCGAGCATCGACGATTGCACCGTCTTGTAGATGCTGGTGATCGCTTGAATATCACCCTCTGTGTGAGCCTTCGCGGTCGCGTCTTTCGTTTGCGCAAGACGCGTCTTCTGAGGCGCGATAACGGCGTCGAGGGTCAAAGATTGCATGGGGCCGTACATATCGAGAACCCGCCGGCCGATTGCATCGTGTCCCCAAAGTTCGATTCCTTTCGCGCCATAGAATACGTTGCCGCACGAGTGATCGAAATGATAGTGCGTGTCGAGCGCCTTCACTGGCGCTTGCGTGATGGTGCGCAACGTTTCGAACTGAAACGAAGCGCCGGCAGGCGACCCAAATCCCTCGAGCAACAGCGCCGAGTCTTTGCCGATCAAAAAGCCACCGTTGCAAACGGTCACGTAGCCCTTGGAGGGATCAGAGATCGTTGCGTAAAGGCCTTCGCCGATTTTTCGGACCGACGCGAACCCCTTGTCGATGATGGGAGCGGTCGAGAGTCGCGGGTCATCCGCAAGTTTTTCAGTCAGGCCGAGCAGCGGCACACGCGCGGCGAGATGATAGAAGGCTCCGAAGCAGGATGCGTGGGCGAGAAAAGTGCGGCGGGACAAGGCTGAGGCTGGCTGGGACATCGACGTTTTCCTCCAACTGAGAAAGCCGCGGGTGCGTGCGCGACATTTTAGCAGAGCACTAAAAGTTGAATACCGCGCCAATTATCGCAGTCACTCAGGAGCAATTTGTCTGGATTTTGTCTCATCCCTTTCGGCCCCTGAGGGTGCATTGTCCTAAAACTGGCCATCGGTTCAGGTGACTGAATTTCAACGCGCACTTACTCTCACACGCAGTGTCCAGCCCGACGCGCGGTCTGCCCAAGACGCGAGGTCGTGAAGTCCGATAGTTGTACTTAAAAATTTAGTTCTGTAGTTCGGTCGGATGCCCGAAGTGTGTCTCCCGCCAGCCTGGAGCTTTGCTCTGGGGACCACCGCGCTCCTTAGGGGAGGAGACAAGGCCAATGTCCCTGTACTCACGTAGAAGTGTGCAACGTTCATGGAAGTTTGTCTGTCGCAAGAAAGTGAGTTTGTCGATCGCGTCGCTGCTGGTGCTGTCGGGCACTGGCGCCGTCGTCGCGCAAAACCCTGCCAAAGATCCGGGCGTTCGCGCGGTATCGGTGGACTCAGGAACTGAGCTTTCGTCAGTCGTTGGTTCGCCCGCCGATGAATATTTCCTTGATGGCAAGAGCCGTTTCCAGGAAGTGGAGTCGGTTCAGGGCGGAAATCACAACGGCCTGGGACCGCGTTTCAACAGCAACAGCTGCTCGAGTTGTCACGCGCAGCCCACGATAGGGGGATCAAGCCCCAGCACGACGGCTTTTCCTTTCATCGGGCCAAATCCCGAAACGCAGGTGACCTCGCAGAATTCGCTACAGAATCCTTTTCCATCGTTCATCACCATTGACGGACCCGCACGCGAGGCGCGATTCAAATTCTTCCTGAACCGCGATGGTTCGATCAATCAAAACAGTCCTGACGGTGGCGTACACGATCTCTGGGTCATCTCTGGGCGGCCGGATGCCGGGAGTTGTTCGATCTCGCAACCCGATTTCGCGCACAACCTGAAAATTGGGAATGTGATCTTCCGCATTCCGACACCAGTGTTTGGCGCGGGACTCATCGAAAACATCCCGGATGAAAACATTCTGGCGAACATGAATGAGAACTGGCAGCTGAAGAGGCTCATGGGGATTTCAGGGCATCCGAACCGGAACGGCAATGATGGAACAATCAGCCGCTTCGGCTGGAAGGCGCAGAACAAATCGCTCGAGGTGTTTGCGGGTGAGGCTTACAACGTCGAAA
>JAFAZL010000517.1 GCA_019239815.1 Acidobacteriota bacterium | reverse complement strand
GGGCCCTTACGTTCAGGGGTACGTAACTCCCATAGCAAGCGAGGAAGTATGTGTGGTGATGATGGGTGAAACGGTTGAGGACGTGAAGTTCGAGCGGGCGCTGAGCGTGCTGCCACGATTGCGCGAGCGCTTGGCAGGCGGCGAACTGAGCAGCCGGGAACGCGGTGCGATCACGGTGATGCATTCTTTGGAGCGGGTGTGGCGCGGGAATGTGGCGCTGGTGGGCGACGCGTCTGGTGGAGTAGATGCGATCACGGGCGAAGGAATGCGGCTGGCGTTTCGGCAGGCCGATGCCCTCGCTGGGGCGTTGGAACGCGATGATCTCCGCGGTTATCAGAGAGAACACCGAAGGCTGGCGCGGCGTCCGATGTGGATGGGAACAATGCTAAAGCAATTGGGTAGATATGACGGCCTGAGAGAACGCACGTTGAAAATGTTGAGTCGAAATCCTGGGTTATTCGGGCAGCTGTTAGCGGTGCACGTGGGACGCGCGACACCTGGCGAGGTTGTGGTGACGGGCGCGGCGCTTGGCTGGCAGTTTTTAGCGAGTTGAGGAGCAGAGAATGAACAGCGCGAGCAGGCGGTCCATAGTGGCGGTGCTTGGCATTGCGGCGTTGAGCACGGTCTGGCCGACGGTTGTTGTTCCGGCGCAGACGCAAGAGTCGTCCGTTGCGGCGCAGGAGATTACGATCGAAATCGATGCGGCGAAGAGCAAGGTGCACTACACCGTGGAGTCTACCGTGCACACGGTGCACGGCACATTCGCGCTTAAGGATGGTTCGAAACTCCATCTCGACTCAGCGACGGGGAAAGCCGGTGGCGAAGTGGCGGTGTATGCTACGAGCGGAGAATCGGGAAATAAGTCGCGGGATGAGCGCATGCACAAGGAAATCCTGGAGACGCCCAAGTATCCAGACTTTGTGTTCCGGCCGAATCAAGTCGAGGGAAAGGTGAATCCCCAGGGAGCGTCGGACATAAAGCTGCACGGAGTGATGTCGATTCACGGCGGAGAGCACGAAATTGTGGCGCAGGTGCATGAAGAGTTTGCAGGCGGGCAGTGCAAAGGGACGGCAAAATTCGACGTGCCCTACATCGAGTGGGGGATCAAAGACCCCAGCAACTGGCTGCTAAAGGTGAAACCGGTTGTGCATGTGGAAGTAGAAATCGCGGGCGCGGAAAAGCCATAGACAACCCTAGATTCGGGCTGGAAACGGTTTTGAGTCTGAGCCGTTGCTATAAGTGTGCCTGGACTCGGGGCGAGGCCACTGACTGGATGCGGCCAGGCTGCGAAAAACACCGGCTGGGCCGCCCTTCCGATCGCGCCGCGTTCGTCAGGGTAAACCGGCGCTACCTAAGTGACGGCCGGGCCATCGAATCTGCGGCAGGGCGTGACGTACTCCGGAGGTTGCGTGAATCAGCTTTGGCATGACTTGCGGTACGCAGTGAGGATGCTGGCGAAGGCGCCGGCGTTTACGGCGGTTGCCATTCTCACTTTGGCGTTGGGAATCGGGGCAAATACGGCGCTGTTTTCGGTGATCAACAGCGTGCTGCTCGCGCCACTTCCCTTTCCGCAGGCGGACCGGCTGATGGCGTTGTTCAGCAAGCGGATCGCTTTCGATACTGCGTCGATTCCATATCCGAACTTTCTGGATTGGCAGCGCAACAACACCACTTTCGCATCACTGACGTGCTACAGACCCGACGATTTCAATCTGACAGGAGCAGGCCAAGCGGAGCACATCGTTGGCGAGATGGTGAGCGCGGATTTTTTCTCGACGCTGGGCGTGCAGCCGGCGAGCGGGAGATGGTTCACGCATGAAGAAGATCAGAGAGGCGGAGCACCGGTTGCGGTGATCAGCGCCGGATTGTGGAAGCGGAAATTCGGGTCGGCGGCAAATATCGTGAACGGGCGGATGACGTTGAACGGCGTCGATTACACGATTGTCGGCGTGACGCCGGATTCGTTTCATTTGCGGCTGCAGAATTTTCCGGCGGACGTGGAGGTCTACACTCCGATTGCGCAATTTACCGATCCGAGTTTCTGGGATCGAAATTCGGGGTACAGCACGAAAGGGATCGGCAGGCTGAAACCCGGCGTGACGATCGAACAGGCCCGGGCGGATATGGACTCGGTGGCGCAGCAGTTGGCGGTGGCTTATCCCGAAGCCGACAAAAACACCGGCATCACGGTAATGACACTGAAGGACAGCATGGTGTCGGAGATTCGGCCATTTTTGCTGATGCTGATGGCGGCGGTGGGATTTGTGTTGTTGATTGCGTGCGTGAACGTCGCAAATTTGTCGCTGGCGCGGTCGATGGTGCGGAGCCGTGAGTTTGCGATTCGAACGGCGCTGGGAGCAGGGACGAAGCGCGTCTTGCGGCAGCTGCTGACGGAGAGCGTACTGCTTGCAGCGGCCGGCGGAGCGCTGGGCTTGTTGGTGGCGATTTGGGGTAAGACGGGTGCACTGAGCCTTGTGTCGGATTCTCTGCCGAGGGCGCAGGAGATTTCGCTCAACTGGCGCGTGCTCCTGTTTACGTTTGCGATTTCAATTTTCTCGGGAATTTTGTTTGGCCTGGCGCCCGCGATACGTACGCTGCGGGAGAATTTGCAAGAGACGTTAAAGGAAGGCGGGCGAGGATTTTCGGGCGGGAAGCATCGGGCGCAAGGATTGTTTGTCGCGATCGAATTGAGCATGGCCGTGGTGCTTTTGATTGGCGCGGGGTTGATGCTCAGGAGTTTGTCGAGGCTGTGGGAGTCGAGCCCAGGATTCGATCCGAATCACGTATTGGCTTTTCAGGTGGGATTGCCGCCGACGATGGCGAAGGCGGCTCCGGACGCAATTCGGGCTCGGCTGGAGGAGGTGCATCGGCGGCTCGCAGCATTGCCGGGTGTGGAGAGCGTTTCGGCGCAGCGTGGATCGCTGCCGATGGCGAACGACTCCGAGGATTCGTTCTGGATCGAAGGGCGACCGAAACCGGAGAGCGAGAACGATCGATATTGGGCGATCTGGGCGCAGGTTGAGCCCGAGTATTTGCAGGCCATGCAGATCGGTCTGAAAGAAGGGCGATTTTTTACGCATCAAGATTCTTCGACGAGCCCGCGCGTCGCGGTTGTTGACGAGGAATTCGCGAAGAAATTCTTCCCTGGAGAGGACCCCGTCGGAAAGTATTTCACCGACGACGCGTTTGGCTCGACGCAGATCGTGGGCATCGTGGGCCACGTAAAGCAGTGGGGGCTCGACGACAACAAGGTTGCGATGCACGCCGAGTTTTACCTTCCGTTCGCGCAGTTGCCAGACAAGTCGATGGCGGACATCACCCGGCGAACGACGTTCGTAATGCGAGTCCAGGGCAATCCGGAAAGTTATGTGGATCGGGCTCGGAGCGAGCTGCACGAGATGAATAGCGAGACCATATTGTTTGCGCCGAAGACGATGGCGAATGTTGTTTATTCGGAGTCGGTGCTGGCGCAGAGATTTTCTATGACGCTGCTTGGCGTGTTCGCGGGGATGGCGCTGGTGCTCGCGAGCGTCGGTATCTATGGCGTGCTGTCGTACATCGTGGGGCAGCGGACGCGGGAGATCGGGATTCGCATCGCGATGGGCGCACGAAGACGAAATGTGTTGCGCTGGGTGATCGCGGAAGGCATGCGAATGGCGGTAGTGGGCGTCGCGATTGGGGTAGTGGCGGCGTTTGGGCTGACGCGGCTGATGGCGGGGTTGCTGTACGGAGTCAGCGCCGTGGATCCCCTGACGTTTGGGGCGGTGGCGGGGGTGTTGCTGTTGGTGGCGCTAGTGGCTTGCTACATTCCGGCATGGAGAGCGATGCGGGTCGACCCAATCGTGGTGTTGAGGCACGAGTGAAGAGCGCCGGCAGGAGGCCCATGCCACGTGCATGGAATTTGGGGTTGGAATAGACTGTTGATAGAGATTTGGCGGGTTTCGGTCGGGATTGTGTTGCATTTCACAGATTCTTGCGAGTTGGTGTCTGCGAGCTGAATGAAAACTTCTTCTGGTCATCCGTACCGCGTACTGATTGCTGACGATCAAGCTGACATACGGGATGCGCTGCGTCTCTTGCTGAAGCGCGAAGGGTATGAGACGCAGGGTGCGTCTTCGCCTGCCGAGGCGCTGGCTGCAATTGAGGCGCGCGAGTTTGATGCGGTGCTGATGGATCTGAACTATACGCGGGATACGACTTCGGGAGCAGAAGGGTTGGATTTGCTGCCGCGGGTGCTGATGATTGACGGCACTTTGCCTGTGATCGTGATGACGGCGTGGAGCAGCGTGGAAGTTGCCGTCGAGGTGATGCGGCGCGGGGCGCGGGATTTTATTCCGAAGCCGTGGGAGAACAACCGGCTACTGGCGGTGCTGCGGACACAGATCGAACTGCGGCAGGCATTGCGGCAGGCTTCGCGGCTGGAGGCGGAGAATCGGCTGCTGCGGGCGGAGTCGCGGCCGACAATGATCGCGGAGTCCGCAGCGATGCAGCCGGTGCTGGATATTATTGGGCGGAT